>DASXNH010000278.1:0-1743 GCA_036495195.1 Candidatus Dormiibacterota bacterium | reverse complement strand
CTTCCCCGTGATGCTCTCCCCGACGAACCCGCAGAGCTATAACCCCGAAACTTATCTGTTCACCAGCTTCATGGTGATCACGTCTGCCATCGTGGTGTTCGTCCTTCTGCGGACTGTCCTCCCGACGTCCGACGCGCTTCGGCGGCGCTGGTACCTGACATCGGCACGAGCGGAGATGCGCGACCTCCTGGCCGGCGGCCGGTCCCGGCGCCTGGATGATGAGGCTCTGTTCCGCGACGCGGACCGCATCGGGCAACTGGCCGCACTGCAGCCCGTCGACGGCAATGAACGCCGTGACGACCTGCGTCAGGCTCTCGACATCTTCGGACGCGCGGCGGCTGTGCGACGGGTCCGGACAACGCTCGCCGAACTGTCCGCTCGCACGGGCGGTCGCCTGGTTGGCGACGGATATTCAGCCCTGGTTGCCTGTGACCCCCTTGGCCTGCGCCGCGCCGCCGCCGATCTCGCGACCACGGCAACCCGGCTCGATCATGATGGTCAGGCTTTAGCTCGCGCGGCCAGCCTCGATCTGATCTGGGCCGCATTGCTGATCGACGCCAGCCCTTTCGGCCTCGATCCACACCCGAAGACCACCTCATGATGCACAGCTTCCCCGAATTGACGATCGGCGGGGTGCTGGTCGCTCCTTTCGTGATTTACGCGGGCGCCGCGATCGCGATCTTCGCTGTGCTGCATCCCTTCCTTCACCTCGTCGGCTTCGATCGCGCTTTCAGCAACCCGCCGGTCGCGGAACTGAGTCTCTACGTCCTGATTCTCGCGCTGCTAATCATGTTGTTCTAGAAGGAGATGTCCTTGCAATCGCCGGGCTCCATCCCACACGACCGCACAACGTCCGACGTCGCCGAGCCCTGTCCGGGGGCGGCCGAGCGCTCCGTGCTTCACGTCGCCTCCCCGGCACCGAGCGAGGAGGCTGGCGCTCATTTGGAAGAGCGTTGGCCGATCGCGGATCCGAGTGAGCGTTTGCCCGTCGAGCCAAAGTTGCCCCCGAAAGGGCCGACGCTCGGGCGTCCGAGTCGTACGGCTCAATTCGCTCGTGAAATGCTCAAGACGGCGGCGACCCTGCTCATTCTCGCCGCCGCAGTGCTCGCCGCGCTGGTTATCTGGGATTACTATGTCACCGCGCCCTGGACACGAGACGGCAGCGTCCGCGTGCAGGTCGCGAGCATCGCGCCCCAGGTATCAGGCCAGATCACGGAAGTCCGGGTTGTCGACAACCAGTTCGTCCATCGGGGCGACGTGCTTTACGTCATCGATCCCTTCGACTTTCAGGTGGCGCTCGACACGGCCAAGGCGCAGCTGGACCAGAAAGCCGCCGATCTGCAAGTCAAAAGGCTTCAGGCGGATCGTCGGCTGCACATGGACGACCTCGCCACGACAGCGGAGGAGCAGCAGCTATTTGTCGGCAACGCCACCCAGGCGCAGGCCGCCTTCGACGCCGCCCAACAGCAACTCGCCCAGGCCGACATCAACTTCAAGCGAACCCAGGTGCGCAGTCCCGTGAACGGCTATCTCACCAATCTCCTGATGCGGGTCGGCGACTATGCTCACGTGGGCACGACCAACGTCTCGGTGATCGATGCCGACAGTTACTGGATCGACGGCTATTTCGATGAAACCAAGATGGCCCATGTCTGCGTCGGCGACCGCGCCGAGGCCGTATTGATGGGCTACCGCGATCCAATCGTGGGGCGGGTCCAGACCGTGACGCGCGGCATCAGCGTC
>DASXNH010000277.1:0-5739 GCA_036495195.1 Candidatus Dormiibacterota bacterium | reverse complement strand
AGAGCCTATGGAAGGACGGGCGGAACCTGTTCGCCGACACCAAGGGATACGCCGGGCTCAGTGAGATGGCCGTGCACTACATCGGTGGCCTCCTGAAGCACGCGCCGGCACTGCTCGCCATCTGCGCTCCGACGACCAACTCATACCGCCGCCTGGTACCCGGTTACGAGGCGCCGATCAACCTCGTCTATTCGAAGCGCAACCGCTCGGCTTGCGTACGCATCCCGATGTACTCGAACAACCCCAAGACCAAGCGAGTCGAGTTCCGCTCGCCGGACCCGGCGGCCAACCCGTACCTGGCGTTCTCGGCTTGCTTGATGGCCGGGCTCGATGGGATCAAGAACAAGATCGCGCCGCCCGAGCCTGTCGACAAGGACATCTATGAGCTCGACGGCGCCGAGAAGGCCAAGATCAAGTCGGTGCCCGGCTCGCTCGCCGAGGCGCTCAACGCGCTCGAGAAGGACCACGCGTTCATGCTCGAGGGGGACGTGTTCACCAAGGACGTCATCGAGACGTGGATCGACTACAAGCGCAAGCGCGAGGTCGACGCGGTGGCCCTTCGGCCGCACCCGTGGGAGTTCATGCTCTACTCGGACGTCTAACGACGTCCTCGTTATGAGGGGGAACCAGTCGGTTCCCCCTCATCGCCAGGCGCTTCGCGCGTGGCTGCTCTCCGCGGCGCTCACGCGCCTTATGAGAGGGAACCAGTCGGTTCCCCCTCATCGCCAGGCGCTTCCGCGCGTGGCTGCTCCTCCTCCCGGGATTGGATTAACTACGGCTTGGTTTCTCCATGCCACGCTTGGAGCCAGACAGACAAAGTCATGGCCGGGGGGACCCCGGCCAACCCTGCCATGTATGAGAGGGAACCAGTCGGTTCCCTCTCATCGCCCGGCGCTTCCGCGCCCGGCTGCTCTCCTTCCCGGGATTGGATTCATTACGGCTTGGTTTCTCCACACAACGCTTGGAGCTGTGGAGACAAAGTCATGGCCGGGGGGACCCCGGCCAACCCTGCCACGATGGTGTGGTGTGGGGGGTTTACATTCCCAGCATGGTGCGGGCGCGGAGGGCGATTGAGATTGCCACTCTTGTTTCCGGGTCGTCCAGCTGCAGGCCTGTCAATGATTGGATCCTGTCCACCCGATAGCTCATCGAGTTGATGTGGATGCCGAGGTTCCTGGCGGCCGCACGCCGCACCCATCGCGCCGCCGACAGCGCCTCCAGCGTTTCGAGCAGCGGCGTGTCACGAGACTGGGCGTAGCTGAGCAGCGTCCCCAACAGCTCGTCGACGAATCGCCGCAGCGCATCGGGGCTCTGCACCTCGAGCAGGAGCCGGAAGGCGCCGAGCGATCGGTAGGACGCAACGCGTCCGCGCCCGCCCGCTCGCCGGGTCAGGCGCAGCGCCTGCCTGGCCTCGAGGTGTGACCGCGCGAGCTCGCCCACCGAGTTCGCCAGGTTGCCGATCCCAGCCGACGCAGAGCCCGGTTTCATGATCGGCGAGGCTGCCGCCAGTATCTGTGCGGCGAGCTTCTCGATCGCCGCGAGGTCAGACGCCACCTCGTCGGGCACGAGAAAGACGGCCGAGGCGGACCGCACCAGGGTGAGCGCCTCGGGCATGCGCGACCGAACGATCCCGCTCAGGGCAGAGTCCAGGCGGTCCTGGCGCCCTGGAGCCGCGAGCGCCGCCTCGGTCTCGTCATCGTCCGGCTCCAGGACCATCACCCACGCTCGTTGCGGGAGCCGGTGCCCAAGCCGCTCCGCCTGCCGTGCGACCCTCTCGGCCTCGTCGCCCTCGAGCCCGCCGGCCAGCACCTCCTCCACGAGGTCGCCTCGGAGCCGCCGCTCGACCTCGGCCGCCGCCCGCTCCTTGGCGAGCTCCAGCGCCAGGATGGTCGAGCCGTGCTCCAGCGCGCGCCGCCGGCCGTGCGTATCGACAGTCTTCTCGTCGACGCCGACCGCCAGGAGTCCGAGCACGTCAGGTCCGGCACGGACCGGCACCAGGTCGATCGCGCGAGCCGGCCGGCCCGCGTTCATACGCACCTCGCGCGCCCCGACCTGCGCCAGCGGAGTCGGTACGTGAATGCGCGGCGGCATGCCGTCCGTCGGTTCGCCTACCCCCCGGACACGGTAGCCACCGGCCGAGTACAGGGCAGCACGTCCACCTGCGAGCGAGCCGATCACCTCGAGAATCGACTGAATGCCGGCGCCCTCGAGCGAGAGCCTCGTGAAGCGTTCGTGGATGTCGTGCGACAGCTGAATCTCCGCGAGCTGAACCTCCATCGCCCGCTGCAGCTCGCTGCGTTCCAGGATCCCGGCCACCTGACCGGCGATCGCAAGCAGGAAGTCGATGTCGCCGGAGTCGAACTCTCGCTTGTAGGCCGTCTGAACGTTGAGAACGCCAATCAGCCGAGGCCCGGATTCAATCGGCACCGACAACATCGAATGGAATCGATCCTCATCGAGGCCTGGGACCCACTTCCAGTGCGGTTCCTTGCTCACGTCGGCGACCACTGCGGGCCGGCGGGTGTCGGCCACCCAACCGGTGATGCCCTCGCCGACCTTCATGACGACCTTGCCCACCATCGTTTCGTTGAGCCCGTTCGTCGCGGTCAGCAGGAGTTCACGGCCTCGCGAGGAGACTAGGTAGAGGGAACACACATCGGTGCCCATGGCCGAGGTGGCTTCGCGGATGATCAGCTCGAGCAGCTCGTCCGGACGCTGCGTCGACGCCGCCGCCTGCGCGAGCCTGACCAGGAAGCTGAGTTCGCGAGCGGCAAGGCTGGAGTCCGCACCCTCGACACTCACGGCCATCCTGCGCAGCTTACGGCGCTGCTTCACGCTAAAACTCGTGTGAAGAACACAATCTAGGCTCGCCCGCTAGTGTGACCCATACAGGCGGGGTCCGGGATCGGGCGCGCAAGTTAAGGTCGCAGGAATCGAGGTAGGCTAGGGGGCAAGTGTCCCTTTCACACTCCGGCCGCTGGCGCGAGCAGTTCGCCGGCGTCGACCTGCCGGTGCCGGTCCTGGGCGGCGGCACCGTCACAGGAATCAACTTCGACAACGCCGCCAGCACGCCGCCATTGAAGCGCGTCCGCGATGCGGTGACCGGATTCGCCGAGGTGTACTCGAGCGTCCACCGCGGCACCGGCTACAAGTCGCGCTTGGCGACCGAGGCCTATGAGCAAGCGCGCGAACGCGTCGGCGAATTCCTGAACGTCGACCGCCAGAGCCAGGTCGTCATCTTCGTCAAGGGCACGACCGATGCCCTGAACCGAATCGCAGCCGAGCAGGCTCGACTCGACGGCCGCCAGGTGCTGGTCACCGAGATGGAGCACCACGCGGACCTCCTGCCTTGGCGCCACCGCAGCGGCCACCTGCTCGTCGGCCTGACACCCGACGGCCACATCGACCTCAACGCCATCGAGAATGCGTTGAAGGAAAGTGGCCGCAGCATCGGCCTGGTTGCGGTGAGCGGAGCATCCAACGTCACAGGCTTCGTCTCCCCCATTCACGAGGTCGCGGAGCTGGCTCACCGGTACGGCGCGCTCGTCTCAGTCGATGCCGCGCAGCTCGCCCCACATCGACGAATCGACATCCGCCCCGCCGGCGACCCCGGTCACCTCGACTTCGTCTCTTTCTCGGGCCACAAGATGTACGCGCCCTATGGCGCCGGCGTGCTCGTCGCTCCGCGTGACTTCTTCGCCGGTGCTCCCGAGGTGATGGGTGGCGGGGCCATCAGGATCGTGACCTGGGACGACACGGTGTGGGCCGACCTGCCGGACCGCGAGGAAGCCGGCTCGCCGAACGTGATCGGCGCCGTCGCCCTGGGCGTCGCGATCGAAACGCTGCTGGAGCTCGGCTTCGACCAGATGCTCCAGCATGAGACCGAGCTCGGCCGGCGCCTCCTGAAAACCCTGAGCGACATACCCGGCGTGACGGTGCTCGGGGGTATCGACTCAGCACGCGCGCCTGAGCGTCTGGGCCTTGCCAGCTTCGTCATCGACGATGTCCATCACGGCCTGGCTGCCGCGGCTCTCAGCCACGAGTGGGGCGTGGCCGTCCGCAATGGCTGCTTCTGCGCCAACCCATATGTCTTCCACCTTCTCAACATGAGCAAGGCGGCGGTCGAGGAAGTCGAGGGCGAGGTGGCGGCGGATCGGCGCACCGCCCTGCCCGGCGCGGTACGCGCCAGCCTCGCTCCTTACAACGACGAAACGGAGGTGGATCGGTTCGCCGATGCGGTCAGACGCGTCGCCAGTGGACAATTGAAGGGGCGCTACGAGCAGGCGAGCGACGGCACATTCGCCCCCGAGGGCGGGTGGCCGGCGATTTCGAATCCGTTGGAGTCATTGGCGAAACGCGGCGCGCTGAAAACTTAGGGGAGGTCGTTGATGAAGCTGCTGGTCGAAATTCTGCTGGCCATCTTCCTTCACCCCGTCGTCTGGGTCCTATGCGTGATCAACATCGTCGGCCGCGCGGACATGGGCGGCTTGAGCAAGGTGCTGTGGATCATCATCACGTTCTTCTGGGGCATCGGCCCGATCCTGTACGTCCTGCTCGCCAAGGGGGCCTTCTGGTAGAGGTGTGATCGCGCCGACCAGGGAGCGCTCGGCCACACGAGCGCTCGCGCTGGGACTTCTCGCGTTACCGTTCGGCATCTTCGCCCCATTCGCCCTCTGGGCCGGCATCGGCTCACTACGCCGCATTCGCGCGTCGGCCGGCGCGCTGACCGGCGAACCATCGGCGGTGATTGGAATCGCCGGCGGACTCCTTGGACTGACCGTCGTAATCGCCGGCACCGCCTACTGGTTTCTCGCATCGTGAAGCGTGCATCGTTCACCGTCGCTGCGCTTTTGGTCTTGATCGTCGCAGCGTTCACATATCCGGGCGCCGTCCTCACATCGATGATCGTTCGCTTGACGCCGCCGCCATCTATCTCATCGCCAGCGCCGCCCGGAGTCATGCCCTGGCTTCACGTCGAGCATCCACATGGCAGCCAGCCCTATGTCGCTGATGACAGGGCCAGGCTCGTCTTGCTCCACGGTGCAATTCCCCAGGGTCTGATCGATTTCTATTCGACCGCCGACCCCACCCTCACCGCCCCCCCACCTTCTTATCCAATCGATCCGACGGCTTATGACGGCCGGTGCCCCGACAACTCAAGGTTCATGCCCGCGCCGCCGCTCTGCCAGGAGGACATCACAGCGATGGCGGCGCTGGGCTTCAACTCGGTGCGCCTGCCGCTGTCATGGAGCTTGCTCGAGCCGGCGCGTGGCCAGATCAACCAGCTCTACATCGACCGAGTGGCCCAGGTGGTGGGTTGGGCCAGGGCCGCGGGCATGTACGTGGTCATCGACATGCACCAGAACGCCTATTCACGCTATGTCGGCCGGTCATCGCCCGTGCCGCTGCCAAAAGGCGACGTGGCGAACTTGCGCTACAACACCGGAGCGCCGGCATGGGCGACGCTAACCGATGGTTTTCCGTCCGAGACGTACCTGGGTCAGCGCGAGCTCAACCCCGCGGTGATGGAGGCGGCCAGCAACTTCTGGTACAACCGCAACGGCATCCAGGACGAATACATATCCGCTGTCGCGTCGCTGGCAAGAAGGTTCAAGGACGACAGCACGGTCGCCGGCTACAGCCTGTTCAACGAACCGTGGCCCGGCTGGAATCTACCTCCGGGCTTCGAGGATCTCCTGCTCTTTCCTTTTTATCGCCGGGTGATAGACGCCATTACCG
>DASXNH010000276.1:0-11293 GCA_036495195.1 Candidatus Dormiibacterota bacterium | reverse complement strand
CCGAATTCGGATACCTGAACCCGACGCCACGAAACTCGATGCGACCTCGGCAAGCATCCAGGGCGCGCGCACCTGGCCGGTCGGCGATCTCGGGCCGCGAATCAAGCACCTCGTTGAGGCGCTCCGATGCGGTCTGGCATTCCTCGCTCATCGACAGCACCCAGCCAATGGCGTCCATCGGCCACGTGAGCATGAAGACGTAGCTCATGAAAGCCACCAGCCCTCCGATCGTGAGACGGCCCTGCACGACATTGATGCCCCCGAGCAGCAACACGGCAACGAGCGATAGGTTGGGGAGGAAGTTGAGCTGGGTCCAAAGGCGTGCTCGCGCCTCGATGCCGGTGAGGCTCGTGGTTCGAACAATGCGCGCCTGCTCCTCGAATCGCTGTTGCATCAGCGGCATGCGCCCGAAGGCTTTGATGATCCGCACGCCGGTGGCCATCTCTTCGATGATCGTGGTCAGGTCGCCCTGCTGATCCTGGAGGCGCCGCGCGATGACCTTGTACTTGTCGTGGAACCTGTTGCTGAAGTAGGCGATCGGGAGCATGCAGGCCACCACCACGATCGCCAGCTGCCAATCCAGGTTGAGCATCAGGACGAAGACGACCGCGAAGGTCACGATCGTCTGCAGGAACCAGATCAGGCCGAAGCTCACGAAACGGCGCACCGTAGCGATGTCGGATATGGCTCGCGACAGCAACTGGCCAGACTGCCAGTTGTCATGAAAGGCGACCTGCAGGTTTTGCAGATGCGCGTAGAAGTCGTTGCGCAGGTCCGTCTCCATCCGCAGCGACGCGACGCCCGAGTAGTTGCGCCGCAGGTAGATGAACACGAACTCGAGGACGCCGATGCCGATGAGGAGGGCGGCCAGCGGCACCATCCCACCAAGCTGGTGACGGGTTATCGGCCCGTCGATGATGCCCTGGATCACCTTGGGGATCGCGGCCGCCGCGGCGAGGCTGCCCAGCTGGGCGATGCCGAAGATGACGACGAGGTCGACGTATGGCCGCAGATACGGCAGGTAGCGCCGCAACGCGAGCAGACCCAAGTTCGCTAAGACTCCTCGCACCCTTCAGGGCGCGGTGAAAAACACGGGGGGACGGGTGATCGACCAGTTTACCGACAGGTCTAGAGGGTGGTGGCCGTTCCCCACTTGCGCGCCGAGGGCTGCAGGATCGAAAGGAGCCGACGTGCCTTCGCCCTCAGGTTGGTGCTCAGTGCGTTACCGAGAGTGAGCTCCAGCACCAGCCCGGTGAGGATCTCCCTGTCGATGATCACGATCCCCTGTTCGTCGGCGAACGCCCACGCCTCGGGTGCGAAATCGCCATCCGAAACGATCGCCACGCCGGCCTCATTGCGTTGCGCCACCAGGAGCATCTCGCTGAGTGGCTCAATGCCGATCGGGTCCAGCCCGCGCAGCTGGCAGTTGACGAGGAGCCTCTCAGCTCCCCGAACGACCTCCATGTCGATGACGTCGCCGTCGGGCCCTTCGCCACCGAAAACTTCGTAACCCTCGCGCCGGAAGATGTCGCCGAGGAGAGCGAAGTAGCCCTCCCACGAGAGCTCGCGAACCGCGGTCACTATCTCGTCATGCTCGCGGCTCCAACGAGGCGGCCGCCTCGCTGTGAAGGGGGATTGTCCTCCCCGCCTGCCGGGGAGGTGGACCGAAGAGCCGGAGGGGAGGTCCGAGCCTGGCGCCGGCGCCGGTTCGTCCCCGGGCCAGGGCGCAGCCACCGAAATCAGCTCGACGGGAGAATCAACGGGAACCGTGGGATCCGGGCCTGGCTGCACGAACGCGACGCCGACCAGGTCCCAGTCCAGCTGCGCGGGGCTGAAGGCGTCCACGAGTGCGTCGAGGACCTCCTGAGTGGACACCCCGCGAAGAGGAGAGGCGGCGTGGGAGCGCTCGCGATGGTGCTTGCGCAGCTCCTGGTCGATCAGCCAGGGCGGCGAGTCATAGCGAAGAAGCGTCGCCTTCGGTGCGACCGGCGCCCGCTCTGGTACCACTCCCTGCCCACTGGACCAGGACGGATGCACATCGACCCCCAGCGCGCTCGTCGTCGCCTCGAACCGGCGCCCCCGACGAAACACGCTTGTAGAAACGACCCCAGACGGCCAGTCTTGCCCATCTCCGCAGAAGTTTTATCCGGCCAGGTCCCGGATCGAGACGATCCCGATCACCTCTCCCTTCTCGACCACCGGAAGGTGGCGGAATCCGTTGTCCAGCATCGTGCTGAGGGCCACCTCGACATCCTCGTCAGGTCCCACCGTCATCGGGTTCTTGGTCATCCACGACGACACCTCGTGGCCAGGCGCATCGTGAGACTGCGATATCGCGCGCACCGTGTCCCGCTCTGTGAAGATGCCCGCCAGGCGGTTGCCGTCCATCACGACCGTCGACCCGATCCGGTGCTGGGCCATGAGCGCGACCGCTTCACCGACGGTGGTCTCCGGACCCACCGTATGCAGCGTGGTGCTCATGACCTCGCGAACCGCGGGCACCCCGCGATTCTATTCCGCTAGCGGCCGATGTTGGCGGCGCCGACCTGCATCACCTCATCGCTCGTCAGCGGCGGAATCGGCGCTGCCGCCAGGGCCGCAGTGGCTGCGAGCACGAGGATGGCAAGGCCGGCCTCAAAACGGACGAGCCCAAGTCCTCGCCGCCACGCCAGGGTCGACAGAACCACCATCACAAGGACGCCGGCCGACTTGACGCTCAACACCAATCCGTATGGCGTCCTCCAAAGATCGGATGCCGAGCCTAGGACAGAAGCCGCCGCCAGGACCCCGGTCATAGCGGTGATGGCAAAGGCAATGAGCGCAACGCGCCCGAAGCGCAAGAGCAGCGCCTTGCCCTCCTCTCCATTCCACCCTCGGGGCGGCCGCACCGTCGCCAGGGCCATGATGCCACCCGCCCAAACCCCCGCCGAGAGAACATGCAGGACGTCCGCGAAGATGGGACCCGCCGGCTGCCCTTGCGCTGCGGCATGCCCGACGAAGGCCAACGAAGCAGCCGCGAAAAGCGTGAAGGGTGCGACAAATCGCCGTCCCATCACACAAAGGGCCAAGGCGCCGGCCTCGGCAGCCACTCGACCGATGCGCCAACCGGCGTCTCGGGTGAGATAGGCCATCGCGCCGGATAACGAGTGGCCATTGACGATCGCTTCGGCGACGACCACGCCGAGGCCACCGACAAGCGCGAGCGCCAGGCCATTGTGCATGCGCGGCCTCACCCACTCGATACGCGGCGTGTTGGTCGCCAGCCGCCTGACCACGAATACACCGATCACATAAAGAAGGCCGGCGTATTCAAGCCAGCGAAAGACACCAATTGCAAGATCGGCCGCCGAAGGCATCGTCAGGATTCAAACCTGGTGCTGGCCGGATTGATGATCGCGGTCAGCACGTGGTCCTCCCATTTGCCGTTGATCAGGAGGTAGGCGGGAGCGAGGCCCTCGACGTGGAAACCGCATCGCTGAAGCACCGCCGCGCTCCTAGCGTTGCGCGGCATGTGGTTGGCGGTCACCCTGTGCAGCTTCCATTTCTCGAAGGCGAATGCAACGGCGCCGCTCACGGCCTCAGTCATATAGCCCTTGCCCTGCTCGGCCCACGCGAGGTTGTAGCCGAGCACGCACGACTGCAGAGGGCCGCGATGCACCTGGGTCAGGTTGATGTTGCCGGCGATCCTGTCAGGCGCGCTCTTCGAAAACAGAAACGCGCGAAATGATTCGCCCGCAATATGCTCGCGCGTTCGGACGCGCACCTGTTCCTGCCACATGGTCTCGTCCAGGAAATCGGGAGCGAAGGTCGGTGAGTAGGGCTGCAGATGCTCGCGATTGTCGCCGTAGTAGCTGATGATCGCCGGCACGTCCGCGGCTTGCGGCAGCCTCACGGTCAACCGCTCCGTTTCGATCAACCGGATTAGGCCCCGGCTGCGGCGATGATCCCTCCGCCCAGCACCCGGCTCCCCGAATAAAGGACCGCGGCCTGCCCGGGAGCGGCGCCAAGAAATGGCTCTTTCAGCGACAGCCGGCCAGACGCGTAGACGGCAGCTATGGGGGCGGCGTGATAGCGAAGCCGTGCCTCGCATTCAAATGGTTCGTGAGCCGAGCCGTCGATGAAGGTCACATCCCGCAGATCGACTACGCGCGTCTCCAGCTGCTCGCGCCGTCCGACGACGAGCCGGTTCGCGGGCGCGTCGATCTTGATCACGTACCACGGGCCGGCCTCGCTGAGATCGCCGAAACCACTGCGCTGTCCCACCGTGTAGACCGCGGTCCCGCGATGCGTCCCAAGCTCGCGGCCGTCGGAGTCGACAACGGCGCCGGCGTGGACGGGCAGCCTCTCGCTCAAGTAGCGGGCGGTCTCCCCGCGCGGCACGAAGCAGATCTCCATGCTCTCCGCCTTGTCCGCGACGGGCAGACCGAACTCACGCGCGTGCTCGCGCACCTCGCTCTTGCTCATGCCTCCAAGCGGGAAGACGACGCGAGCAAGCCGCTCGCGGTCGAGGTGGTAGAGCATGTAGGACTGATCCTTGGCGTGGTCCACCGCCGTGTGCAGCTCCGGTCCGTCGGCGCCCTCCACGATCCTTGCGTAGTGCCCCGTCGCCAGAGCGTCGAAGCCGAGCGCGAGCACGCGGCCGAGCATGAGGTCGAAGCGGACGAAAGCGTTGCAGCGTACGCATGGGTTCGGAGTGCGCCCCTCGAGATAGTCGCGGTGAAAGGGCTCGATGACCCGCTCGCCGAACTCCTTCTCGAGGTTCCAACAGTAATAAGGAATGCCAAGCAGCGAGGCGACGCGGCGAGCGTCCTCGACTGCATTCAGCGAACAGCAGCCCGCATTCTGCTTGGCGGCCTCATCGGTGCCCCGAGGCCACTGCTGCAATGTGATGCCCACGACCTCATGTCCCTGTCCCTGCAGCAAAGCAGCCGCGACTGAGGAATCAACTCCTCCGGACATGGCGACGGCGATCCTCACGACCGCTCCTCCACGATATGTCGAGCGACGATCTCCGCATCCTCTCCGACGCCGTAGAGGATCGCGGACTTGTTCTTTCTCATCCAGTGCACACCCATAAAGTAGAGCCCAGGCACTCTCGTGCGCCCGTCGACCTGCACCGGAAAGCCCATGTCATCGAAAACGGGAAACCTCACCCAGTCGTAGCTGGGCCGGTAGCCGCTGGTCCAGATGACGGTGCTGATGCCCTCGCGGACGAGGTCGACATCCGTGCGGGTCTTGATCCGCATCGGTGGCGGAATGTCGTACTCGGGTGCTGGTGTCCCGGTCGCCGCGCAGCAGCGGTCGATCCAGCCCTTGATTTCCGCCCAGCGGGCATCGCCGAAATCGACGCTCACGGCGAGGTCGTCGGCGAAATGCAGGGTGGACCCGTCCGCGCCGAGAAAGCGACCAAGCAGCTCGACCCCCGTGTCATGGAGCGTGCGGAAGTTGAGGTCGTGGCCTCCTTCGTGGCCTGTCGTCTGGGGGTTGCCGATAAAACGCGCTGCGGGTGAGGTGAGCTGGTCAGGGGTCCGATCGAGGAAGCCAGACTCGCGGAGCCACCAGATGATGTCTCGACCGCCGACTCGGCGAGGCACCCAGGGGCACCGCCCACAGGCGAGGTAGACGTTCCGCCCGGCCTCGTGCAGCTCGCCGGCCAACTGGCAGCCGGTCTGGCCGCTGCCCACGATCAGGACATTTCCCGGAGCGAGCGCCGCCGGGTTCCGGTAGTCCTCCGCGAACACCTGATGTAGCGCCGGCGGCAGGAATTCGGCGCCGGCCGGCCGATGCGCCTTCTGGTAGCCCCCCGAAGCCACCACCACCGTGCGCGCGCTCACCCGCCCGCCCTCCACCGTTAGATCGAAACCCTCTTTCGCAGCGGATTCAAGCTTCGTCACTCGAGAGTTGCCGACCACGGGCGGGTCGAACGAAGCAACCCACGACTCGAAGAGCTCGATCAGCTCGGCGCGGGGCATATAGCCGTCCGGGTCATCGCCCGCATAAGCAGCGTCTGGAAGAGTGACCGTCCAGTTGGGGGTGACGAGGCAGAACGAATCCCAGCGCCGCGTGCGCCAGGTCTCCGCCACGCGCCCGGCCTCGATGACGACGTGGTTGACCTTGGCCTGAGTCAAGTGCCAGCTCGTGGCGAGACCGGCCTGGCCCGCGCCGATGATCGCTACGTCAACGCTCCGATCCATAGAGTGGCAATCGTAGTCTCGGGCCAGCTCGCACCCGTGAACTGAGCGATGCCCAGTCCGACCCCATCGAGTACCTGCTCTCCATCCAGAGGCCCTCAAGATGAGTGCCACCGAGGGGATTATTCGACCAGGTCGCCCTCCACCGGTTCGACCTTTACACCGCGAGACTCGAGGTACTCGACGCCGCGATCCAGCTCCTCGGCCTCGCCGGTGATCTCAAGCAGGACCCAGCCCTGGTCGCGCGTGACGTCTGCGCGCCTGATGTTGGTGACGATCTCGAACTGCTTGCCCATCTGGTAGATGACAGGCTCTTTGACCATGTCAGGCCCGAATATCAGCTTGAGGCGCCGCCTACCCATCGGGCCAGAGTCTAAAGCGGAAAGGCTCCACCGGCCACGGCCGGCACGATCGAGATCTCGTCCTGCTGGTTCACCTTGGCCTTCAACCCTGGCCCCAACCGGACGTCCTCATCGTTCAGATAGACATTCACGAACTGCCTCAGCTCGCCCTTCTCGTCGAGCAGCCGGTCCCGAAACCCGGGATAGCGGGCATCCAACGCCTCGATCGCGGACTCGAGATCGCTCGCCTCGACCGCCACGGTGATCTGACCGTCGGACAGCCTGCGCAGGGGGCCTGGAATTCGAAATTGCGGCATTTCTAAATGTTCACCTTCTCGCGAAACGATTTTAGTGTCGGTTCTATTTCCACACGTTTGGCATGCCCGTCGACCGAGGCGAGCACATCGGCGGTCTTGAGCCCATGCCCCGTGACGTACGCGACCACCGTTTCATCCCCTTGCCAACGCCCGGCCCTTGCCAATTTCGCGAGCACGCCGATCGTCACCCCGCCGGCCGTCTCAGTGAAGATGCCCTCCGTCCGGGCCAGCAGCCGCATGGCGTCCACTATCTCCTCCTCGGTCACCGCCTCCACCACCCCGCCCGTCTCCGTCGCAATGCGGTTCACATACATGCCGTCCGACGGATTCCCGATCGCGATCGACCGCGCGATGGTGTCGGGCCTGACCGGCAGCACCCGCTCGGGTGTGTCCGAGTTGAACGCGTTGTAAACAGGCGAGCACCCAAGCGCCTGCGCTCCGGTGAAGGCCGGAACCTTCTCGTCGCGAACGAGGCCGAAGTCCATGAGCTCCCGCACCGCCTGCCGGTGCCTGACGAACTGGCAGCCGCTGGCAATCGGAATGATGATCTCGTCAGGCAGCTTCCACCCGAGCTGCTCGACCGTCTCGAACGTGACGGTCTTCGACCCTTCTGCATAGAACGGCCGGATGTTGATGTTGCAGAAGGCCCAGGGCGTCGACTCGACGAGCTGGCTGCAGAGCCGGTTCACCTCGTCGTAGTTGCCGCGAACCGCGACCACGTTCGGGTCGAACACGCTGATGCTGACGATCTTGGCGGGCTCGAGGTCGACTGGGATGAACACGAAGCACTCGAGGCCGGCGCGAGCGGAGTACGCGGCCACCGAGTTGGCAAGGTTCCCGGTCGAGGCGCACGCGATGGTCTCGAATCCGTGGGCACGCGCCCAGCTGATCGCAACCGAGACCACACGATCCTTGAACGAGTTGGTCGGATTCATGCTGTCGTTCTTCAGGTAGAGGTTGCGAAGCCCAAGCTCGGCGCCCAGCCGGTCTGCCCTGACGAGCGGTGTGAACCCCTCACCCAGGCTCACGATCGGAACCGAGTCCTCGATCGGCAGCAGATCGCGGTAGCGCCACATCGACGGCGGGCCGTCTTGGATCCGCTTTCGGGTCACCACCTTCTTGAGCGCGACGTAGTCGAACACGACGTCGAGGGGACCAAAGCACATCTCGCAGACATGGGTCGCCTGGAGCTCGTATTCGGCTCCGCATTCGCGGCAGCGCAGCCCAAGCAGCTTGGCCATCTTGTTTGTCAGTTTAGTTGCGACCTCAACGTCAGTTCAGCCCCGGCGAATCTCCAGCCACCAGCGAAGCTCCTCCCCAGGCTGGAGGATGGGGGGCGGAGCCGCAGGATCCGGATGGTCATTGCCACCGGTCGCCGGTTCGATCGCGATCTGGTGGTAGCCGCCCAGGTCGCCGTTGCAGGCCCACACCCCAACGTAGGGCGTGAGGGCTGAATCCCAGGCGATCTCGATCGCCGATCCGTCACTCCAGCCGAGCCTGGCGCTCGATGACGAGCCCGTGGGCAGATGCAACTTCGAGCTGGTGCCTTCCGCCGGTGGTACGAACCTCGGGACGCCCCCGACCTGCATGCCTGGCTCGTACCGAAACAAAATGTGCGAGCACCAATACGAGTACAACGGGTGCTCGCCGGAATTTCTATACGTGTACTCAACCCGCACCGCGCGACCGTTCAGCTCGATGCGCCGCTGCAATCGCCATGGCAGCGTGATGCCGGTGCACTCCAGGGTCATGCTCGATGCCGTCTGCTCGAGCACCGACCAAGGAAGCCGCCAGGCTTCGCCGTGGTCGGAGAGCTCGACCCCGGCCCAAGCGTTTGGCCCCGGATACCGGCTCCGATCCACGGTGGGCACCATCTCGTCCCATCCCCAAGCGCCCGCGGCGACGAAATCATCGCGTGATGGATCGTCGATGCCAATGCCCTGGTCGAGAAGCTCGCGGCCTTCGAGGCGAAGCGACGTGATGCGGCCACCGCGCTGCGGGTTCACAGCCAGGTCCCACGGAGCTCCAAGCAATTTCACAGCATGCGATCGTAAGGTCTAGTCACGTGAGGGCCACGAGGGTCGCCGCCCTGATGTTCTCTATTTGCGTTCTCGGCGCATGCGTGCGTCCTTCGGCGCAGGTCCCGCCCAGCCAAATCCCTCTCGTCACGCCCTCGCCATCACCGCTCTCATCACCCTCGCCTGATCCCTCGCCCGTCACGACGTCGCAGTCGCATGTCTTCGTGATCGTGATGGAAAACCACAGCTACGGCCGCGCCCTCTCGGGCACGTATACCACCGCTTTGTCGAAGAAATATTCGGTCGCCACGGACTACCACGCAGTGGGCAGCCCGAGCCTTCCGAACTACCTCGCTCTCACCTCCGGAAACACCTGGGGAATCGCCGACGACGGCTATCACCGGCTGCCCGCCGGCGGTCTCGGCGCGCAGCTCACTTCAGCGGGCATGCTGTGGCGCGCCTACATGGAGGGCATGACAAACGGCTGCTACAGCAACACATATCCCTACGCGCTCAAGCACAATCCATTCGCTTATTACGGCGGCGCCTGCCCCAGCCAGGTGGTCAATTTCAGCCATTTTGCGGCCGACATGCGGCAGCCCGAGGTGCCGCGTTTCGTCTGGGTCACGCCCGGCCTGTGCCACGACGGCCATGACTGCTCTACTGGGGCCGGGGATCAGTGGTTGTCGCAGACGGTGCCGCTGATCCTCGCCACGGACGCGTGGAAGAACAACGGCCTGCTGCTGATCACGTGGGACGAGGGCGATGGCAGCGACAACCACGTGCTCACCCTCGCCATTCAACCCAACCGCGTCGAGCGCGCGAGTGCGAAGGCCTACAACCACTACTCGCTGCTGGCGACGGTCGAGGACCGCCTCGGCCTGGCCCGCCTGGGCCGTGCCGCCAACGCCACCGCCATGACCGACCTCGTGAGCAACCCGGGACCCTGACGACCCTAAGCCGCCCAGCGCATCCCCGGAGCGCGCGCTCTCCGAAACACCACCCGATCCGGCGGTACGAATCGAAACTCACGACCAATGTGCACCACCTGCCACCCACCCTCATGCACCAGCCGATGGTGGAAATAGCAGAGCAGGACCAGGTTCGGAAGTTTGCTATGACCACCCCTGGCCCAGGCGACGATGTGGTGAGGAGTCGACCAGTTGACCTGGCGGTCGCAGCCGGGGAAGCGGCAACCCCGATCCCGAGTCCGCAGCGCCCGGCGCGTCGGCGCCGACACCACCCGCGTCGCCCGGCCGACATCGATCACCGTCGAGTGCGCCAGCAGCACTCGCGACATCGTGCAGTCGCAAGCCACACGCTCCAGCGTCCGCGTCGAGATCGGCAGCGAGAGCTCTAGGTCCGCCGCCGGAGCGCCGACCTCGTTCTTCAAGCCCTCCAGGGTGGTGGTCAGGTTGATGTGCGGCCTGACGCCATGGCGCCGAGGCAGCCGGCCCGCTTCCAGTGCGTGATTGACCACCTCCGCCAGGGCGTCTGCCATCCGCTGCTTGTGGCTGCGATCGTCGTCCGGCCCCAGCCGCTTGGCCATCGACTCCAGCGCCGTGCGCACAGTCGCCCCGGCCACCGGGTCGAGGATGCCGTCGATGGCAAACGTGCCATCGCCTATCTGGCTGACGTGGAGGCGGCGCCGAGTGAAGTCAGCCTCCGCCTGGTTGAAGAAGCCATCGGGATCGGCGACATGGCGGGCGTAGTGGCAGAGGAAGCGCAGGTTGACGACCGTCAAGTTGCGCGCGTGCTCCAGCATCTCGTCCTCGACAAAGAGCTCGCGCTTGTCACCCAGCTGGTCGCGCAGGTGGCAGAGCAAGGAGGTCGACTGGTAGCTGATGACGCCGGTGCGCAGCGCCTCGGCGACGTGAGGCAGGGACTCGAGCTGGGTGCCGACACAGAGGCGGTCGGCAGTCGATGAGGCGGACATGCCGCACAGCCGGCTGGCCCAATTGACAACCGTGGCGCTGCCATCGACCAGCTGGGCTCCGCTCAGCTGACAACGACGAGTGTCCGCCGAGAAGGTGCCCTCGAGGGAGTCGATGACCTTGCGCAGGCCCTTCAGATCTGGCTTGCGATCCTCGGCAGCCTGAAACTCGACAACCGCAGCTTCGAGTTTCGCAAGGGCTGGACCCCCCTCCCCCAACATGAGAGAAGTTTACCAAACAGATGTTCGCCAGTCAAGACGTCAAGGCCTAAAAATCTCGAGAAGGCAAGAACTTTTTTTGCAAACGCGCGGCCCAGTCTCTCAGCGCACAGCCCGACCACCAGCCCACAACCCCATCCCCGTCCCAGCCCGTCCCCAAGACAGGCCACGACCTCCAATCGTCGTTACAACTCCCAACCCCACCACCCACACCCCGTCCCCAGCCCGTCCCCAAGACAGGCCACCTCAAACGCGTGCATAGAATCCCCACCCC
>DASXNH010000275.1:0-3133 GCA_036495195.1 Candidatus Dormiibacterota bacterium | reverse complement strand
CGCCCGTGTCGTGCAGCACGCCGGCCACCACCGCGTCGTCGAGGATGGTGCCGAGCACGGTCGTGCCGCGTATCGCTGCGGCGACGGTGTCCGTCGGCGCCTGGTAGCCGGGCACCGGGCTGCCGTAGATCAGCATGTACTCATGGGGGACCGCGAGGGCCCAGTCGCGGACCCCGTGCGTGACCGCCAGCCACCGGCCCACGAAGTCGGCCCGGTCCGCCGAGGCGTCGGCGTCCTCGACGGCCTGCCCGACATCGTTGTACGCATCGATGATCAGCGCGGTCAGCAGGTCGTCGCGGCTCGCGAAGTAGCGGTACAGCGCCGGGCCGGAGACTCCCAGCTGCTTGCCGATCGCCGAGATTGAAAGTCCGCCTGGCCCTGCCTCCGCTAGCTGGCCTAGCGCCGCCTCCTTGACCTCCTGGCGTACCTGCGCCCGGTAGCGCTCCCGCAAGCTCGCGGGCTCGGGTTCAGAGATGGTGGACACGGACCCTCCCAGTGCAAGCTTGACAGGACAACTGTAACAGGTTAATGCTGATGTTAGAAGCTATAACTATTGCTAGTAATCCTTACAGGCCATCACTCCTGCGAGCCGACGGAAGACGGAGGCAAGATCATGAATCAGCAAGCGGCCACGATCCTGGTCACAGGAGCCACCGGGAACACGGGGCGGGCCATCGTGGATGCCCTGGCCGAGCGCGGGGCTCACGTGCGGGCCATGGTGCGCACGGAGGCCGACCGCAGCAAACTGCGCGATGGAGTTGAAGCTGTCATCGCAGACTTCGATGAAACGGCATCTATCGCGGCGGCACGTCCGCGATCTCGGCATCGGATTCACGTTCGTGTGGCCGAACCTGTTTTTCCAGGGCCTGCTCGCGTTCGCCGGGTCGATATCGGCTCAGGGCACGTTCTATGCCCCGATCGGCGATGCCGCAGGTCAGCACGGTGGACGTGCGAGACATCGCTGCGGTGGCTGCGGTCGCGCTGACTGAGGCGGGCCACGAGGGTGCCACGTACACCCTGACCGGGCCGGAAGGCATCACGCACTCGCAGATCGCTGCCGCGCTGACCGCCACAGTCGGCGGAGCATCACGTTCACTGACGTACCGCCGGAAGCATTCGCTGACGGCATCCGGGACTTTCTGCCGCCCTGGCAGGTAGACGGCCTCCTCGAGGACTACGCCCATTACCGGCGCGGGGAAGCAGCAGCGGTATCCCCAGCTGTCGCCGAGATCACCGGCACCGAGCCACGCAGTATCGAGCAGTTCGCGCGCGACTGCGCTGCCGCGTTCGCTGGCCCCTCGGCTTAGCTCTCCTGGTAGTACTCCATCCCCAGGTGGGTGATCTGCTCCTCACCCATCAGCCAGCGAAGCGTGTTCTTCAGTTTGGTCTGCTGGATGAACAGGTCGTGCTCGGGATAGACGCTGGGAGCGTGCTGAGGGCTCTTGAAGTAGAACGACAGCCACTCTTGCACGCCCTTGAGCCCGGCTCGCTGGGCCAGGTCGGTGAAGAGCAGCAGGTCAAGCACCAGGGGCGCCGCCAAGATCGAGTCGCGGCACAGGAAGTCGACCTTGATCTGCATCGGATAGCCGAGCCAGCCGAAGATGTCGATGTTGTCCCAGCCCTCCTTGCTGTCACCGCGAGGCGGGTAGTAGTTGATGCGCACTTTGTGGTACAGGTCGCCGTAGAGTTCGGGATACAGGCCCGGCTGCAGGATGTAGTCGAGCACGCCGAGCTTGCTCTCCTCTTTGGTCCGGAAGCTGTCGGGGTCGTCCAGTACCTCGCCGTCGCGGTTACCGAGGATGTTGGTCGAGTACCAGCCCTGCAGCCCTAGCATGCGGGCCTTCAGCATCGGCGCCAGCACGGTCTTCAGAAGGGTCTGCCCTGACTTGAAGTCCTTGCCACTGATGGGCACGCCGGCCTCGTGGGCGAGCGCCACCATCGCCGGTACGTCGACAGTGAGATTAGGCGCTCCGTTGATGAAGGGCACGCCCTCCTTGAGAGCCGCGTAGGCATAAAGCATCGACGGCGGGACGCTCTCGTCGTTGGCATCCATCGCGGCTTCGAGCGCGTCCAGGCTCTTGTGAGCCGGGCCGGGCTCGAGAAAGATCTCGGTGGATGCGCACCAGATCATGACCATCCGGTCGCAGGAGTGCGCCGCCTTGAAATCGCGGATGTCCTTGCGGACGGCCTCGGCAAGCTCTCGCTTGCTTGCTTTGGACTTGACATTGGAGCCGTCGAGCCGCCGCACGTAGTTCTGGTCGAAGACGGCCGGCATGGGCTCGATCTCCTTGAGTTCGGCCGCGATCGGTTCGATATGGGCATAGCGGTCGAGCACTCCGCATTTCACCGCGGCTTCGTAGGCTGTGTCTGAGATCGGATCCCAGGCACCGAACACCAGCTGGTCAATGCCAGCCAGCGGGACGAGGTCGCGAATGAGCGGCACTCGGTCCTCAGTCCGTTTGCCGAGGCGAATGGTGCCCATCTGAGTGAGCGAACCGATGGGCTCAGCCAGGCCGCGCCTGATCAGCTCGACGCCGGCGATAACGGTCGACGCCACGGCGCCGAGTCCCACCGTCAGGACGCCCAACCTGCCGGCGGCGGGCTCGATGTGGTGCTTGGGTGTCTCCACGAAAGTCTCCAGCCTCCAGGATCATGATGATGATGATGATGCCGCGCTGAAGCGCAAGCGGACGCAGCGGCCGAACGCTCCCGTGTCGTGCCCGCCCGCACCTCGCAATCCAGGAACAGCTACTGTCTTCGGCAGCAGATCACGCAGCGATCTCTCGATGCGATGTATCGGCTTGATATATCGCAACGATAGGCACAGGGGTGCCTACTGCGCAAGCCAGGCGGAAGCGGCTTGCCGGCGCGCCAGCGGCACGACCCTTAGCCCGCCAACGGCGGTACGGTCACCCGGAGCCCGCATCAGCCGCTACCCGGGGTGGACAGCGCAGTTGCGGTTGCACGATCAGTCGGCCGCAGTCAGGCGCGGCGGGCTGCCTGTCGACTCGCGGATGACCAGTCGGCAGGGGAGCTGCTCGAGCCCGTGGGACGGCTGGCCGCCGATGGCCTCGAGCAGTCTGCGGGCCGCGTGCTTGCCCAGATCCTTCAGGCACATGTCCACCGTGGTCAG
>DASXNH010000274.1:0-21858 GCA_036495195.1 Candidatus Dormiibacterota bacterium | reverse complement strand
TTGAATTGATCGCGGCGGCCGGTCGCAAAATGCACTGCGGGGGAATGTCTGGATGGTCGGGATTGTACTGGTGTCCCACAGCTTCGAGCTGGCGCACGGGCTCGCCGACCTGACCGCGCAGGTCGCGGGCGACGAGGTGCGGATCGAGCCCGCGGGCGGCGGGCCAGACGGCTCGTTGGGGACCAGCGGGGACACCGTTCGAGAGGCCATCAGCCGCGCCGATCGCGGCCAGGGCGTGGTCGTCCTCGCCGACCTTGGCAGCTCCATCCTCACCGTGCGCCACCTGCTGGAAGGGCACACGAACGGCCATATTCGCCTGGTGGACGCGCCGTTCGTCGAGGGCGCCGTGGCCGCCGCGGTGATGTCTGCCGCCGGGCAGTCTCTCGATGACGTCGTGCGGGCGGCCGAGGAAGCGCGTGGTGCCAGCAAGTTCTGAGGTCGCGGTCGCGCTGCCTGAAGGGATCGCGCTGCACGCCCGGCCCGCCGGCCTGTTTGTGAAGACCGCCATGCGATTTCAGTCAAGCCTCACCGTCGCCTCAAATGGAAAGCTTGCCAACGCCAAGAGCATCCTGGCCGTGCTCGCGCTGGGCGCGGGCGGCGGCACGATACTGCGGCTGACCGCAGACGGTGACGATGCGGCCGCTGCGCTAGACGCCCTTGCCAGCTGCGTCACCAACCTGACCGAGTAGCGCCCCCGCCGCGAAGGCCCGGCTGGCGGCGAATGTAGAGGAGCGCAGGCGTTCGCGAACCTCGCCCACCCTCGCGGCCGCCACGCTCAGCTCGTCAACCCCGAAGCCGACCATGATCGGCATCGTCCTGGCGTCCGAGGCAGCCTCGCCGCAGACGTCGACCGGAATGCCCGCCTCACGGCCCGCGCGCGCGGTCAGGTCGATGAGACTGAGGACTCTCACATCGGTCACCGGCGCCGATCTGGATTGCTCCCGGTCCATTCCCAGCGTCATCTGGGTCAGGTCGTTGGTGCCGATGCTGAGGAAGTCGGCCACCCTGGCGATCTCAGAGGCACGGTGTGCTGCCTCGGGCGTCTCGATCATCGCGCCAAGCTGAGGGGCGGGCCGGCCATTCAGCACTTCCGTCAACGTCGAGCGAACCTCCAGCATCTGCGCCGCGGTGGTGATCATCGGCACGAGGATGCGCAGCTTCGTCTTGCTTCCGGCCTCGACGATGGCTGACAGCTGATCGCGCAGCGCATCGGGCGCCCGCAGCATCAGCTCGATGCCCCGATCGCGCGTTCCGCTGAGAAACGGCGGTGTTTTGTCGCCGCCGTAGTCGAGCAACCTGACTGTCGCCGTCAAGCCGGTCAGGTTGGCGAGGACGGGTTCGAGGAATGCCACCTGCTGAGCTCGCGACGGCCACGCGGAAGCATCGAGAAAGAGCAGCTCGGTGCGCACGAGGCCCACCCCTTCCGCGCCTTGCGCGAGGGCTTCGAGTACCTCGGCGGTGCTCGACGCATTGGCGAGGATGCGGACGCGGCGACCGTCGAGGGTGACGGCCGGCGTATCCCGCTGCGCCAACGAGCGCTGCCGCGCTCGCTCACCGGTCGCGATCGCGTCCCGCGCGCCGCCAAGCCTGGCGGCCGATGGAAATCGCACCAGGATGCCGGCAACGCCATCGAGAACCACCTCCTCCCCATCCGCGACCTCGAGCAGATCGGGACCCAACCCGACCACCATCGGCAGGCCGAGCGATCGAGCGACGATGGCCGCGTGGGCGGTCACCCCGCCGCGGGCGAGGGCCACCCCGGTCACCCCTGAGAGCTCGGCGACGTCTGCCGGCCCGAGACTGTCGGCGATGAGGACTCCCCTCCCTCGAGTGCGTCGCGCCCCCGACGCATGGGCCGCCGCCCGCCGCCCCAGGCTTCGAACGTCGTCGGCGCGCTCCGCGAGCATCGGATCGTTCAGGCGCGAGAGCTCGATGGCGCTCTCTTCGGCCGCTTCGCGTAGTGAAGCCGGAGCCGTCAGTCCGGCGTTCAAGAGGCGTTCAAGGGCCGCGTGGAGTCCGGGGTCCTGGGCCATGAGCACGCCGGTTTCGACGATGTCAGCCTCGCCCGCGCGTCCACCTTTGCGCAGTCCATCCGCGATCGATTGCAGCTCGGTCGCGGCCGCCGCCAGCGCGCCCCGAGCCCGCATGAGCTCGGCTCCGCGATCGAAGTCGGTTTGGCCATCGGCAGCGCTCGACGGATCGACCACCATCGCCGGGCCGACAGCAACGCCGGGAGCGGCGGTGACTCCAGACAGGGTGCGCTCGGACTTCATGTCTTCGGTGCGCTGCCTCGGCTGAGGTGCTCGGCGCACGCTCGGCCGCCCCATCAGCCGTGAGCCGTTACCGCTTTCTGAAGAGCACGCATGATGAGGGCCGTCGAGGTCGCTCCCGGATCCTGGTGACCCACCGACCGCTCTCCCAGGTATGAGGCACGACCCTTGCGTGCCTGGATCGGAATCGTCGCCCTCATGCCGGCCTCGGCGGCGCGCGCCGCTTCGTCGAGGGCCTGACCCAACGAATCGCCCGCCCCGACGCGCTCGCGGAGCTTGTCCACGGCCGGCTCGAGGGCGTCGACCATCGTCTTGTCACCCAGAGATGCGGTGCCCAGGTCCTTCACCGAGGCGAGCGCCGCGGCCAGCACCTCGACCAGCTGGGCGCCATCGAATGTCGCCTGGTCGCCGAGCGTCCGGCCGCCGCTGCGAAGCGCCGAGCCCCACAGCGGCCCGCTTGCCCCTCCCACCGTCGATACGAGCGTGCGGCCCGCAAGCATCAGGAGCTTGCCGGGGGGCGATCCGGCATCCGTCCCCAGGGCCTGGACGACGGCCTCGAAACCCCTGGTCATGTTGATGCCGTGGTCGGCGTCACCGATGGCGGCGTCGAGCTGGACCAGGTGGTCTCGCTCGGCGCGCACCGATGCCTCGATCTCGCGCATCCAGGAATTGATCGTGGTCGCGTCCATGACCCTTTGGGTGATCAAAGGTTAGTAGCTATGCCCTCCAACGCAGAGCCGCCGTGTGGACCGGCGCGTCCCACCACTTGGTCAGCTCCTCGTCGAGCTCGAGAACTGTGAGCGAGGCCCCCGCCATCTCGAGCGATGTGATGTAGCTGCCGACGAGGTTGCGGGTCGGGTTGAGGCCGGCCTTGCGGAGCTTGGCGTCGACCTCTCCATATAGAAGGTAGAGCTCGAGGAGCGGAGTGCCGCCCATCCCGTTGAGGAAGACGAGCAGGTTGGCGCCCTTCTTGGGCTTGAGGTCGGAAATCACAGCTTCGACCATCACGTCGACGACCTCCGAAGCCGGCCCGAGCTGTCCACGTCGGCGCCCCGGCTCCCCATGGATGCCGATTCCGAACTCGATCTCGCCTTCGGGCAGCTCGAAGATCACCTTGCCTGCAGCCGGCGGGATGCAGGACGAAAGCGCCACGCCGAAGGAGCGAGCTCGATCGTTGACGCGCTTGACGGTGTCGGTGACCTTCGTGAGGTCCGCGCCGGCTTCCGCCGCCGCGCCGGCGATCTTCTCCGCGAGGACGGTGGCGCCCACCCCGCGCCGCCCCGCCGTGTACAGCGAGTCCTGAACCGCGACGTCGTCGTCGATGACGACAGCCGTGACCTTGATGCCTTCGTCCGCGGCATCCTCGGCTGCCAGCTTGAAGTTGAGCACGTCGCCCGTGTAGTTCTTGACGATGTGGACCACGCCCGCGCCGCCGTCAACCGCCTTGGTCGCGGCCAGCATCTGGTTGGGCACCGGTGAGGTGAATACCTCGCCGGGAGCGGCTGCGTCAAGCATGCCCAGCCCGACGAAACCGCCGTGCAATGGCTCGTGCCCGGAGCCACCGCCGGAGATCAGGGCAACCTTGCCCTTTCGCGGCGCGTCCTTGCGGACGACGATCTGAGCCGCCGGGTCGTAACGAAGCAGGTCGGCATGTGCCGCGGCGAGCCCGACGAGGGACTCCTTGACCACGTCCGCGGGGTCGTTGAGGAACTTACGCATCTGCTTGCTCTCGACTGCCATGTGTGTTTTCTCCCTATCTATGTGCGCAGAGCAGCCCTAGCGGGCCCCTGCGGGTAATGCGTCTTCGTGGCTGACGGCCTCGATGACCGGCTCCTGGACCAGGCGCGGGTTGGCAAGGTAGTCGTAGAGGAACGCCGCGGCCGCTGCGCCCACCAGGCCGGGGATGAGGTAAACCGGGACGTATTGCGTCCAGAAGGTGGAGCCGCCCGCGATGGCCTGCACGAGCTCGGGGCCGAAGGCACGAGCGGGGTTCAAAGAGGCACCGGTGATCGGACCGAAGATGAGGATGATCCCGACCACCGCTCCACCGATCACGATGCCGGCGAGCGTCCCGGGTGAGCGCGAGTCGACGATGCCAAGGATCGCGAAGATAAGCAGGCCGGTGCCGAGGGCTTCCGCAAGGGCTGCCTGCATGAAGTAAGAGGTCGATGCGTCGGCGGCGAAATGGGTCTGACCCATTCCGAACGTCACGGCATTCGAGCCGAACACGCCCCAGATCGCGAACGCGCCGATGACGGCGCCGATGTACTGGGAGATCCAGTAAAGAGGAACTTCCTTCCATGGCATCCGCTTGGTCACCGCAAGCGCGAAGGTCACGGCCGGGTTGATGTGGCAGCCTGACACCTTGCCGATCGCGTAAACGAGAGCGGTGATGATGAAACCGAACGCGAAGCTGATCCCAAGGAGGTCCGCCTCTGTGACTGCGGGCACCGCCTTACCCGCAAGCGTGAGCGTCGCGATCACCGACCCCGGCCCGACCAGGACCAGCGCCGCCGTGCCGAATACTTCCGCCAGCGCCTTCTGAAACGTCGAATACATCGCTCTTCCGACCCCCTGTTTATCTGACTTGCGTTCGACATTGTCGAACTGATTTCACAAACCGTAGTCCTGCTCGAGACGTTTGTCAACAGATTTTTTTGAGCGGTGGCCAGGCCGGCGCAATGTCCGGCCCCCACCAATGCCGCGCACGGATTTTGTTTGCGACACCCAGGCTCTCCCGGGCTCGGATGCTCTAGGCTTGGCTGCGATGTCAGAGTCGCGCGTCGCGATCATCGGAATTGCCTGGGGAGGTCCCCCGACTTAAGCGCTCACGCTGACGTCGCGGACCTCCCGGCCCCAAGGCCCGGAGGTTTTTTTATGCCCAGAACAGCTCCAGCCAGCCGTCAGCAGGGCGCCGCGAGGCGCATCGTGGTGTACGACACCACGCTGCGCGACGGTGCCCAGGGCCCTGCCGTGTCCTTTTCGGCATCCGACAAGGTGCGGATCGCGCGCACGCTGGACGGGCTCGGCTTTGATTACGTCGAGGGCGGGTTTCCCGGTTCGAACCCGAAGGACGAGGAGCTTTTCGCCAGCCTTGACGCGCACCCGCTGAAGCGCGCCAAGCTCGCCGCGTTCGGCGCCACCCGTCGCGCCGGCGGGACGTGCGAGGACGATCCCAACCTCAAGGCGCTGACCGAGAGCGGGGCGCCGACGTGGACTCTGGTGGGCAAGAGCGACACGTGGCAGGTGAGCGCCGTGCTCGGAACCACACCTGACGAGAACCTCGCCATGATCCGTGAGTCCGTGGCCTACGGGATCGCGCAGGGCAAAGAGGTCATCTTCGACGCCGAGCACTTCTTCGACGGATTCGCCAGGGATGCCGAGTACGCGATAGAAGCCTGCCTCGAGGCGGCGCGAGCGGGCGCGAGCTGGGTCGTGCTGTGCGACACCAACGGCGGCAGCCTGCCGAGCGAGATTCGCGCGGGAGTCGAGGCCATGCGGAATGGCCTGGGCGAGCTCGCCCGGCCCGTAGGCATCGGGATCCACTGCCACAACGATTGCGAGCTGGCCGTGGCGAACACGCTCGAAGGCGTCGCCGCGGGCGCCGACATGGTGCAGGGCACGATCAACGGATATGGCGAGCGCTGCGGCAACGCCAACCTGGTGTCGGTCGTGGCGAACCTCGTCCTCAAGCTCGGAATCGAGGCTCTGCAGTCGGACTCGCTGGGACGTGCCACCGATCTCTCGCGAACCGTGGCCGAGATCGCGAATCTCGCGTTGCCCCTGCAGCAGCCTTACGTCGGATACGGCGCCTTCGCTCACAAGGGTGGGCAGCACGTCGCCGCGGTGCTGAAGCACAGCGATGCCTACCAGCACATCGACCCCAGCCTGGTCGGCAACGAGCCTCACGTCCTCGTCTCCGAGCTCTCAGGACGAGGCAACATCCTCGCCAAGGCGCGCGAGTTCGGCCTGGAGCTGGATCGCAATGATCCCCACACGCGATGGCTCGTGCAGCACCTCAAGGAGCTCGAGCACCGGGGCTATTCGTACGAGGCCGCCGATGCATCCTTCGAGATGCTCTTGCGCCGGTTGCAGCCTGGTTACGAGGCGCCATGGACGGTTGCCGACTTCACGACGATGGTGCGCAAGGACGGCGACACCGTGCACGCAGAGGCCACGGTGAAGGTCGCGGTGGGCGGCGAGGTTTACCACACCGCCGCGTCCGGCAATGGGCCGGTGAACGCGCTGGACGCCGCGCTCCGCAAGGCACTGAGTCCTCGCTTTCCGAGCCTCAGAGGGATCAGCCTTCACGACTACAAGGTCCGCATCCTGGACAGCGCCGAGGGCACGGCCGCGACGACGAGAGTACTCATCGAGTCCGGACGGGGCCCGCGGCGATGGACGACGGTGGGTTGCTCGAGCAACATCATCGAAGCGTCGCTGGCAGCTCTGGTGGACTCGTTCGAGTACGCGCAGCGCGCCAGCGTCAGCCGGAAGGCTTGAACCCCACCTCCGCTCCCGACCGTCCCGGCAAGCGGGGAGGACAGCGGCAGGCCACGGCTCGCCTGGAGATCCCGCCGGAGCTCCGGCGCGACATTCGCATGCTCGGCGAGATCCTCGGCCAGGTCGTCGCGGAGTACGGCGGGGCCAGGTTGCTGAAAGACGTCGAACTCCTTCGACGTGCCGTGATCCGAGCGCGTGATGACGGAGCTTACGAGCGCAGGGCCGAGAAATTGGTGGCGTCGTGGTCGCTGTCCAAAGCGTCGGCGGTCGCACGGGCATTCGCCTGCTACTTCCATCTCGCCAACCTCGCCGAGGAGCACCACCGCGCGCGAGTCCTTCGCGAGCGAGATCAGGGGCCAGAGCCGATGCGCGAGTCGTTGGCCGCCACCATCGGCGAGCTGAGGTCGCGCCACGGCGCGCGGCGGCTCCACCAGATCCTGGCCGGTTTCGAGGTTCACCCCGTCTTCACGGCGCATCCGACCGAGGCACGCCGGCGCGCGGTGGTGACCGCGATCCGCCGGGCCGGCGAGCAGCTGGACCGGCTCGACGATCCTTCCCGCTCGGAGAGCGAGCGAGCCGAGGCCAGGCGCAGGCTCGTCGAGGAGGTTGACATCCTGTGGCGGACCGGACAGCTGCGCGCGACGCAGGTGCAGCCGCTCGACGAGGTCCGCTCGGTGATGGCGGTCTTCGACGAGACGCTCTTCCTCGCTGTGCCCGAGATCTACAGATCGCTGGACCGTGCCTTGAGCCCGCGCGACTCGGGACAGCGGCCCCCGCTTGCGCCGGCGTTTCTTCGCTTTGGGAGCTGGGTCGGAGGCGACCGTGACGGCAATCCCAACGTCACAGCGGCGGTGACCGCGGCGACTCTGCCCATCCAGTCGGAGCACGTGCTGATCGCCCTCGAGAACGCCACCAATCGGGTTGGCCGCGCGCTGACCGCCGATACCGCCACGACGCCTCCGAGCCGACGACTGCGGCGCCGGCTTGCCGCCTTCCGCACCGCTGACCCGAAGCGTTTCACCGAGCTCGAGAAGCGCTCACCATCCGAGCCGCACCGACAGCTGCTGATTCATGTCGCGGACCGCATCCGCGCCACCCGACTGAAGGACGCGAGGCGAAAATTTGACCGAGCGGCCGCCCTGCTCGACGACCTGCGCACGGTGCAAGCGTCACTGGCCGCCGCGGGCGCCGTTCGCCTCGCGTACGGTGAGCTGCAACACCTGATCTGGCAGGCGGAAACGTTCGGCTTTCACCTCGCCGAGCTCGAGGTGCGCCAGCACAGCCTCATCCACGCGCGTGCCCTCGAGGAGGTGCGCTCAGGCGCCAAGCTGTCGGCAACCACCACGGAGGTTCTCGACACCCTTGGGGCGATGGCCGCTCTGCAGGCGGACTTCGGCCCCGAGGCTTGCCGGCGATATGTCGTGAGCTTCACGCGCGACGTGGGCGACATCGCGGCGGTTTACGAGCTGGCCCGCCATGCCACCGGTGGCGTCGCACCGACCCTCGAGGTGATCCCGCTGTTCGAGACCGTCGCCGACTTGCGGAGGGCGCGGTCGGTGATGGACGCTGCGCTGAAGCTCCCTCCGGTGCGCCGCCTGGCCCGCTCCGGTCGGCGCCTCGAGGTGATGCTCGGCTACTCCGACTCGACCAAAGAGGTCGGCCCGCTCACGGCCACCCTCGCGCTGTATCACGCGCAGGGCGAGCTGGCCCGATGGGCCGCGCGACGCGGCCTGCGTCTAACCCTCTTCCACGGACGAGGTGGAGCCCTGGGCCGGGGCGGCGGCCCGGCCAACCGGGCGGTTCGAGCTCAGGCTCCTGGCTCGGTCGGCGGCCACTTCAAGGTCACCGAGCAGGGAGAGGTGATCTTCGCGAGGTACGGCAATAGGGCGATTGCGCGCCGGCACCTTGAGCAGGTCGCCTCGGCCGTGCTGGAGGCATCGGCGCCGGTGACCCGAAAGCACGCGCCCGACCGCTTCCGGCGCCTGGCGCTACACACCGATGAAGCGGCGCGAACCGCCTATCGCGCCCTCGTCGAAGCCGAGGGATTTGCCAGCTGGTTTGGCGAGGTGAGCCCGATCGAGGAGCTCAGCCGGTTGCGCATCGCGTCGCGGCCGGCGCGGCGGCATGGCGGCCAGGACCTCGACGACCTTCGCGCCATTCCGTGGGTGTTCGCCTGGTCACAGATGCGGCTCAACCTGCCGGGCTGGTATGGCCTGGGGAGCGGCCTCGCGGCCGCACCGCTCGGCGAGCTCCAGAAGGCATACGCCTCGTGGCCGCTCTTCAACGTTCTCCTTGACAACGCCGAGATGAGCCTGGCCAAAACGGACCGGAAGATTGCCCAGCGCTACCTCGACCTCGGCTCCAATCCGGGCCTTTCTGCGCTGCTGCTTGGCGAGTATGAGCTGACCAAGAAGATGGTCCTTGCGGTCACCGGACACCAGCGACTGCTGGAGGACCGGCGCGTCCTTTCGTGGGCCATCGAGCTGCGCAACCCATATGTGGACGCGCTTTCCCACCTGCAGCTGAGAGCCTTGCGCGCCCTCCGAGCCAAAGGATCTGGCGCACGCGATAGAGCGCTGGCGGAGAGGCTGTTTCTGCTGACGGTCAACGGCGTGGCCGCCGGCCTCCAGAACACCGGGTAGGTACGAGCGCCGAATACCCGCGACCGCCACCTCTCTGCAAGATGCAGAATTGGTCGCTGACGCGCCGCCTGGCGCGAACGGGGCCCGTCTGGTGGGTACTTCGGCACCCTCGATAGTCCCCACGGCAACACCAAATGCGAGCCCGAGGAGGCCAACGGTGCGACATCGATGAGCGAGCCGGCGCCAGTGGAGGCGCTTGCGGCGAAAAGCGATTCGGTCGTCGTTCTCGACCAGGTGGTCAAGCGCTTTGGCGCCGTGGTGGCGGTTGACAGGCTCACGCTCGAGATCCGGCGCGGTGAGTTCTTCAGCATGCTGGGACCATCAGGCTGCGGCAAAACCACGACGCTCCGCATGATCGGAGGCTTCGAGATGCCCACCGAAGGCGTCGTCCGGCTCGATGGCCAGGACGTCACGGACATGCCCGCATACAAGAGAAATGTCAACACCGTCTTCCAGTCGTATGGACTGTTTCCGCACCTCAGCGTCTACGACAACGTCGCCTTCGGCCTACGCCGCAAGCATGTGCCTGCCAGAGAGGTCGAGCGGCGCGTGCTGGAGGCGCTCGAGCTGGTCAGCCTGGCGGGTTACGGGAAGCGGCGCCGCTCGCAGCTCTCGGGAGGTCAGCAGCAACGAGTCGCGCTGGCGAGGGCGTTGGTCAACCGGCCCCAGGTGCTGCTTCTCGACGAGCCGCTGGGAGCGCTCGACCTCAAGCTGCGCAAGCAGATGCAGTTGGAGCTCAAGCGCATCCAGAAAGAGGTCGGCATCACCTTCGTGTTCGTGACCCATGACCAGGAAGAGGCAATGACCATCTCCGACCGAATCGCAGTCATGAACAACGGAAGGATCGAGCAGCTCGGGCGCCCGGAAGACGTCTATGAGCGTCCGTCGACCGTGTTCGTGGCAGAGTTCCTCGGTGCCTCCAATCTTCTCGAGGGAACGTATCGGGGGACCGACGCCGGTTGGGGTCAGGTCGACCTGGCAAACGGCGTCAGGATCCGGATACCGATCGAGCACGATCGACGAGACGGCGAATCTCTTCGCGTTGGCGTGCGTCCCGAGAAGATCCAGGTCGTCCCCGTTGGCACGGCGGCACCTCCGACGCACAATGTCGTACCGGCTACCCTACGGAGCGCCGTGTTTGCAGGGGTCAGCTTTCAGTACTTCTTTCAGACCGGCGAGGGCCGGGAGATGACGGCTTTCGACCGGAATTCCACGGGGGGCGCCGTCGCCGGACCTGGCGAGGCCGTCCGCCTGGCCTGGGCGCCACAGCACACATTCGTCATCTCCGCCGGCGAGACAGCGACCCCCGTCCAACCGGCCCAACACATCAGAGGAGTGGAATGAGCAGCGACAAAGAGATTCCGTTTTACATGGACCCGTCATACCTGCGCGGGTTGACACAGAAGCGGATCACCAGGCGCACAGCACTGCAGGGAGCAGGCGCCGCGAGCCTGATGGCGGCCCTGGCCGCCTGTGGCATCGGCAGCAAGCCGTCGGTGGCCGCACACGCCAACTGGGTTTGGGACAAGGCGACGAAAGCCGGCGTTCTCGACTTCGCGAACTGGCCCCTCTACATCGACGTGCTGGAGAGCAAGGGTAAGACCACGTATCCAACCCTCGAGCAGTTCACGAAAGAGACAAGCATCAAGGTCAACTACAGCGAGCCGATCCAGGACAACAACAGCTTCTTCGCCAAGGTCGCGCCCATGCTCCAGCAGAGCCAGTCGATCGGCTACGACATCATCGTCGTGACCAACGGCATCTTCCTGACCGACTACATGCTCAAAGGCTGGCTGACCGAGCTCGACCCGACCAAGCTGCCGAACTTCACCCAGTACGCAGCGACAAGGGTTCAGGCTCGCGACTTTGACACCGGCAACAAGTTCACGATCCCCTGGCAGTCCGGGTTCACCGGCATCGGCTACAACCCGAAATTGACGGGACGCGAGATCACCAGCTACAGCGACCTCTTCGACCCTGCGTTCAAAGGCAAGGTCGGGATGTTAAGCGAAAACCAGGACACCGGCAACCTGGCGCTCATCGGAATGGGCATCAAGCCCGAGACCTCGACGCCGAAGGACTGGCAGAAGGCGGCGGACAAGCTGAAGTCTCAGCGCGACCAGGGCATCGTTCGCAAGTACTACGACCAGAGCTACATCGATGCCCTCAGCAAGGGAGAGACGGCTCTCAGCATGGCTTGGTCCGGAGACATCTTCCAGGCGAACCTCTCGGCCGGCAACAACAACCTCAAGTTCGTCATCCCGAGCGAGGGCGGCGTGATCTGGACCGACAACATGTGCATCCCGCTGGGGGCCTCGCACCCGGTTGACGCCATCACCTACATGAACTGGGTCTACCAGCCCAGGATCGCCGCCACCATGGCGGAATACATCGAGTACATCACCCCAGTGCCCAGCGCCCAGACCTTTATCCAGCAGGATGCGGACGCGGCCAAGAACGCCGCCGACAAGGCGTCCTTGAGCGAGCTGGCCAAGGATCCCGCGATCTTCCCGTCGCAGGACGTGCTGGCGAAGACTTCCTACTACCGGGTCCTCAACTCGGCTGAGACCACGCAGTGGAACAACATCTTCAACGCGGTGATCATCGCCTGACAGAGATTGAGCAGGACGCGGAGCAGGTAGCCGGCTGATGGCGGCTGTCACCCACGAATCAAGGCGGCCGGCCCTCGGCCTCCGATGGGGCCGCGCGCTCGCGCCTTATCTGCTCATCCTGCCGGGGGGCGGCTGGATGCTGCTCTTCTTCCTGCTGCCGATCCTCACACTCGGCATCACGTCGCTCGAGTCCGGCGACTTCATCAATGGGTTCAACTTCACATGGCAGTTCGGCAACTACACAAGCGGGTTCAGCCTCTACTCGACGCAGTTCTTGCACGCGATCGAGTTCGGCGGCGCCGCGACAGTTGTTGCCCTCGTGGTCGCGTACCCCGCCGCATATTGGATCGCATTCCATGCCGGTTCGCGAAAGTCCGCCTACCTGCTGGCGGTCCTGCTGCCGTTCTTCGTTTCCTTTGTGATTCGGACCCTTTCGTGGGGCGTCTTGCTCAGCGACAACGGGCCGTTGTTCGGACCGCTCAAATCCGCCCATCTCCTGCCGCTGGATTTCCGCGTCCTCGCCACGCCTGTGGCGGTGACCGGCGGGCTGGCCTACACCTTCTTTCCATTCATGTTGCTGCCTGTTTACGCCTCGCTCGAAAAGATCGACCGCGGCCTTGTCGAGGCGGCCCAGGATCTCTTCGCCAGCAAGTTCGAGGTGATGCGCCGGGTGATCTTTCCGCTGTCGATCCCAGGCGTCTTCGCCGGCGTTCTGCTGACCGGTATCCCGGCGATTGCCGATTACGTCAACCAGGACCTGCTGGGTGGCGTCGGGACGACCATGGTCGGCCGCGTCATCGAGACACAGTTCCAGGTCAGCATCAACTACCCGTTGGCCGCCGCGCTCGCGTTTGTCTTCATGCTCGGCCTGCTGGCGACATTGATCATCTACCAGCGCATCTTCGGCACTGAACAGATCATGGGCGGTTGATCGGTGGCTGAAACGGCGCTGCCGTCGGGAGTCAAAGCCGAAGCTCTCAATGAGCGTGTGAGGTCAGGCCCCAAGTGGCGGCGCAAGCTCGGAGCAATCGTGCTGCCGGGATATACGCACCTGGTGATCCTGTGGCTTTTCGCCCCGATCATCGTCATGGTCATCTTCGGCTTCAACGACACCCGCGGCAGGCTGAACATCGTCTGGTCAGGGTTCACCCTCAAGTGGTTCGCCGACCCGTTCGGAGTCACGGCTCTGACCACTGCCGTCTACACATCGCTCCTGACGGCCACCCTCGGCGCGCTCATCTCAACTGTGATGGGCACCATGATCGCCCTCGCCGCTCACCGCTACAGCTTCCGCGGCAGAGCCCTCTTGGACGCGGTCATGGTGATGAACATCGCCGCATCAGAGGTGGTGATGGGCGCGGCTTTGCTCACGCTCTTCATCGCAGCCAACATTCCACTCGGGATCCTGACGATCGTGATCGCGCAGGTCATGTTCTCGATCCCGTTCGTCGCCATCACCGTGCGAGCACGTCTCGTCGGCTTTGACAGCTCGCTCGAAGAGGCGGCGCAGGATCTTGGCGCCACGCCCTTGACAACCTTCCTCCTGGTGACTCTGCCGATCATCTTTCCAGGTGTCCTCGCCGCGGCCCTGCTCGCGTTCGCCCTGTGCCTTGACGACTACGTGATCACGAGCTTCGTCGCCGGCAACGTGCAGACCTTCCCCCTGTGGGTTTACGGTGCGACCCGCCTGGGAGTGCCGCCGCAGGTCAACGTCATCGGCACCTTCATCTTCTTGTCCGGCGCCATTCTCGCCGTCGGGTTCGCTGCGCTTCAGGGTTGGCGAAGCCGCCGGCTGGCGCGAGAGTCTGCCCTTTGACCCCGCGCATCGGCGGGATGTACGGGCCGGACGTGACGTTCCTGGGCGTGGAGCGATGCGACCTTGACGATCCATCGACCTTCGAGGGTGCTGATGTTGTGATCATCGGCGCCCCATATGACGCCGGGACCTCGTACCGCGCCGGCGCCCGCTTCGGTCCGAAGATGATCCGCACCACCGACTACAACCCGCACGACTCCGCGCGTCCGCACCTGGCCCTGAGGGTCGACCCGCTCCGCGATCTGCGCGTGGTCGACGCCGGCGACATCGAGATGCCCGGCGTCGAGGCCCGCGTGCCGATCGACAACCTCGAGAACGCGGTCCGCAAAGCCGCGGAGGCGGGCGCGATCCCCGTCATCCTCGGCGGCGATCACACGGTCACATGGCCCGATGTGACCGGCGTCGCGCGCGCCAAGGGCTGGGGCCGCGTATCGGTGATCCATTTCGACGCGCATGCCGACACCGGCGACACACAGTTCGGCAGCCTGGTCGGCCATGGGTTGCCGATGCGGCGCTTGATCGAATCCGGCGCGTGCCGAGGTGACCGCTTCATCCAGATCGGCCTGCGCGGTTATTGGCCTGAGCCGGCAACCCTGCAATGGATGGCCGAGCGCGAGATGCATTCGTTCGAGATGCACGAGATCGGACGGCGAGGGCTCGATTCTGTGCTCGAGGAAGCTTTCGCGATCGCGGTTGACGACTGCGACGGAGTGTTCGTCTCATTCGACGTCGACGTCGTCGACCCGGGAATGGCGCCCGGTACCGGCACGCCTGAGCCAGGGGGCTTCACCGCACGTCAGGCGCTCGATGCGGTCAGGCGGATTGCGATCGAGCTGCCGGTGGTTGGGATCGATGTCGTCGAGGTGTCACCCCCATATGACTCGTCCGAGATCACAGCCTTCCTTGCCAATCGCGTGGTCCTCGAGATGCTGGCTGGGATAGCGTTCCGGCGGAAGGGTGGGACCTGGGCTTCGATTCCCAACACCCTGCTGGAGGGCAGGTCGTGAACGACGTGATGCCGGCGCTGCGGAACATGGCGCGTTTCCGCGCCCCTAAAAGCTAGGCCGAGGCGAAGCTTCGCGCCAGGGTCGCGAGCTGTTCGAGCGCCGACAGCGCCTGGTCCCGACCATCGGGTGGCACATACCAGATGCACCTCTCGACGCCCGCCGCGGCAGCCTGCTCGATGGCCGCGGCCTCAGCTTTCGGATACATGGTGACCGGGAGAGGGCCACGGCCCGCCGCGCGTGCCAGCTCCTGAAGCTCGGCGATGCGCGGCAGGTTCGCGCCCCGGTTCGGCATCCAGCCGTCCGCGTAAGCCACCACCCGTTTCAAGACATTCGGCCCGCTGCCGCCGAGCAGGACCGGCGGGTGTGGTTTCTGGACCGGTTTGGGCGAACACCACATCGGCCCGAAGTTCACGAGCCGCCCGTGATACTCGGCCTCGTGCTGCGTCCAGATTGCTTTCATGGCCTCGATCCGCTCGCGCATCAGCAGAAACCGTTTGGTGAAGTCGGTTCCGTGGTCTTCCATCTCCTCGCGGTTCCAGCCGGCCCCGACGCCGAACAGGAACCGCCCGTTCGATAGGTGGTCGAGGCTCGCGACCTGCTTTGCCGTGTGGATCGGGTCGCGCTGCACGACGAGGCATATGCCTGTGGCCACGCGCAGGTTCTTGGAAGCCAGCGCCGCCGCGGTCAAGGCGACGAACGGATCTAGCGTGTGCGAGTACTCCCGGGGCAGCTCCTGCCCCCCTGGCCAGGCCGACAGCCGGCTGGTGGGAATGTGCGAATGCTCGGCCACCCACAAGGATTCGAAGCCCAGCTGCTCGGCCGCCGGCGCCAGCTCGGTCATCGAGATGGAGTAGTCGGTAGGGAATATCGCGACGCCGAATTTCATGCGTCAATCGTGACAGGGCGCAGGGCGTTGCGGTCGAAGACGGCAGCCTTGGCTGCTACGCGGTTCTGTCGTCGCTCCAGTGGCTTTTACCAGCCACTCTTCTAAGCAGCGCCTTCCCTCTCGGGGCGCTGCCCGATGAGTTGATCGACGCCGTTTCGCGCCGGTCCAGCGCGCGCATCAACGCGACCACCACGTGCGGGTCGAGGTGCGTGCCGGCCTCGTCTTCGACGACACGCCGCGCCTCCCTACCACCGCACGCCTGGCGGTAGGGACGGTCGGTGGTGAGCACGTCGTATGTGTCGGCCACCGCGACGACCCTTGCCTCGATCGGGATCCCGTCCGCCACCAGGCCGTGCGGGTACCCACTCCCATCCATTCGCTCGTGGTGGTACAGGACGCCGAGCAGCTCCCGCTTGAAATGCCCGCCGCGCTTGAGAATCGCGACGCCGATCTCCGGGTGGGTCTTCATGACTGCTGACTCGGATGCGTCGAGCGGTCCGTGCTTCTCGAGGATCGCGTCCGGAATGCCGAGCTTGCCCACATCGTGAAGCAGGCCGGTGCGGGCGAGAACTCTGAGCTCCGTGGCAGACATGCCCAGCTGACGCCCGATCTGGACGCAGAGCTGAGCGACGCGACGGTTATGACCCTGGGTTTCGCGGTCTTTCACCTCAACCGCTGCCACCAGTGCCGCGATAACCTCGAAATCCAGCTCCTCAACGTCGACCGAGACTTCGAGCTCAAGGGCGCTTTCGATCACGGACCGCAGCGATCGAGCACGCGAGCGTTCGACGATCAGGGAGTTGAGGGCAAGGCCCACCGAGGCCAGCATCAACAGGTGGTAGTACCACCAGCCTGTTGTCCAGGTCTCGAACAGCACCATCGCCGCCGCGGCGTCGGCGAGCAGCACGAAGGCGGCGAGGAGGAACGCCTGGCTGACAAGCCGCGCGCGCCGGTAGCTGCGCGCCTGGCGCAGGGCGGCGAAGAAGAACAGCGCGATGCTGAATATCGCCAGGCCTGTGCTGAACGGCGGCTGTGATAGAGGCAGCGCGGCAATGAGCCATGTGCGGTAGATGGCGATTCCGGCGTAAGCCGCGATGCCGATGATGACGAATAGGACGAGCCAACCAGCGGGCCAGAAGGGCAGACGGCTCTCGAGTCGAGCCAGGCCAGGAACATAGCTGGCGGCAAAGAAGATGGCCGGGATCGCCAGGCTCAGGTATGCCGAGATGGCCACTGCACTGCCCGAATATTCGCGGAAGAGGTTGGGGACGAGGATTCCTGGAGTCGTCAACCCATGCACCGCAAAGATCGCGCAGAGCGACATGAAGCCGAGACACAAGAACAGGACCCTGTACAAGCCGATCTGGACCGTGGCGAGCGCGAGCGCAGCGGCGACCATCGCGGCCGCCAAGGACACTGCCGAGACGATGTAGAAGTGCTGATCGGGCACCACCAGCCGGGGCCCTCCGCCCATGGCGGCCAACGGTACAAAGCTCACGGGGACGAGCAGTCCAAGCAGGATCAGGAAGTCAGGCCAGGCCAGGCGCCCAGACCTGGATCGGACCGACCTTGCCGCCGGCGAGCGTGCAACCACGGTGGCCTCCCCCTTGAACAGGCTTACCGACCCTTGGTTAACCGGAATGCAATGAGCGTTCTGCTTGGCCAAAGGAAGGCCAGGCGGAGCGCTGGTTGCATCCCTTTCCAGCTAGGACAACGAGCGAGTGGCCGCCACTGGTCGCATGACAGGCTGGAGGCTCAGGCAGCCTGGCGCCGCGAGGTGGCCGGCCTTCTTACTCGCCTGGCCCGAGCTCGAGGCAACGAATCCCCGTGAGGTCGATCCAGTAGCGGCCTCGGTTGTGGACAATTCGCATCAGCACTTGCTCGCATGCGGGGCACCTGACGACCGCACCCGGAGCGTTGAGATACACATCGACCCGCCCGACCGCGTGGACCTTGCCGCAGCCGGCGCACGTGCTGTTCGCATTGGTCATCTCCATCGTGAAGATCTCGCGGAGCAGGCCGGCGATGGCATTGCCGTCCAATTTCAAGTCCGATTGCTGCATCTCAACCTCCAGTGGCTCCGAACCGTTCGGTCTTTATCCAGGACGCGTCATAACCCGACTCGACAAGCAGGCCCGCGGCGGCCTCCACAAACGAGGTTGGGCCGCAGATGAAAACCGCCGGAGAGTCTTTGCGCGGCCAAGCGACCTCCGCCATCATCTCTCCATCGATCCTGCGTGCGTACCCCTCCCAGCCTGGCGGCTGGAAACGAGTGAGCGTATGCGAGACCTTCAGCCCCATGCCCGTGGCTGACAGTGTTGCAAGCTCGTCCATGTAGATGACGTCCTCGATCGAACGCGAGGAGTACAGGAGGCGGACGGGCGCAGTGGCGCCCGCGGCAGCGTGGTGCCTGATCATCGCCATGAGGGGGACGATTCCGGAGCCGCCGGCAACCAGCAGCAAGGGCCGGGCGTCGCCTGCTTCCCAGACGAAGTAGCCCCCGATCGGCCCTCGCAGCTCCACCTGGTCGCCCGCTCGGACCTCACCGACCAGGTAGGGCGACACCTCACCATCCTCGAGGCGCTCAACCGTGAGGATGACCCTGGAGTCCTCCGGTGCTGAGGCGATCGAGTAGCTTCGCTCGGCCTGATACCCGTCCTCTGCCGTCAAGCGGATGTCGACGTGCTGCCCAGCCAGGTGACCGGGCCAGTCCGGAACTTGCAGCACAAGGCTGGACACGCGCGGCGTCTCCCGGACAATTTCGGCGACCTCGCCGAGCTGCCAGGTCAGTCTCCCCAATACCGCTGCTCGCGCCATGGGTCACCTCGCAGGTGGTAGCCGTTGGACTCCCAAAAACCGGGCTCGTCCTCCGTTTGCAGTGAGATTCCACGCACCCACTTGGCACTCTTCCACAGATAGAGGTGCGGGACGAGCAGCCTTGCCGGGCCGCCATGCTCTGGATCGAGCGGCCGGCCGTCGTACTCGAAAGCGATCCAGGCCTTGCCGCCGGTCAAATCGTCGAGCGGAAGATTCGTCGTGTAGCCGCCATCGCTGTAGGCGACGGCGTACTCACCCGCGGTCTCGACCTCGTCGAGGATGGTATCCAGCGAAACGCCGGCCCATCTGGTGTCGAGCTTGGTCCACTTGGTGACGCAATGGATGTCGACTGTGAATGTTTCGCTGGGCAGCTTGCGGAACTCGTCCCACGTCCACCGTTTGGGATCGTCGATCTCACCGACGATTGAGAACGTCCAATCAGCGATCGACACCCTCGGGGTCGGACCGGCCGACAAGACGGGGAAGTCGTCAACCACGTGCTGCCCCGGCGGCACCCGAGAGCTGCTGGCTACATCCCGGCGCTTGCCCTTGAAGCCGCGGGAGACGAACCCCATCTTCAGATCGCGCGCATCCGGTTGTTCTTCGGGTTGTGTTCGACCTCGGCCATGCCCAAAGCCTCCATCAGCGGCGGAATGTACATGCCGAAGCGGCCGCGCAGGCCTTTTTTGAGGCCATACCACCCGCCGACCGGATTTTGCGGCGATCGGCCCCAAGCTTCGACGGTGCCTTCGGCGGCCGCTTTCTGCTCATCCGCGCTGCCGAGGGGCATCCAGTCGCCGTGCTCCTTGAGCATCGCATGCAGGTCGTCCAGGGCGCGCAGGTCGTATCGCAGCTCCGTCTTTCCCACCACGCAAACCAGCGCCGGCGGGTTCAACGATTCGTCTTTGTGCATCTGGTATGCGGACGATCCGCTCGCCGTCGTCAGCTCCCAGGGCGACTGCTTCGTGCCGGAACCCTTCACCTTCGCCATCGTCCAATCTCCTTCATAAGAAATTGACGCGAGTCAGCCTCCACGCCCTGCCCGGGGGATACAGCGGACTCCCCGTCACCAGCTCCACGTCAAGAATGTAGTCACCAAGCACCACATGCTCGCTGCCTTCGGAGGTGCCGGGCGCGATCGGCTTGTCCACGACTATCGCCGGAGCATCGAGCCGCTGCCGGACGATCATGCCGGGCCACTCCACCAGATCGACGTCCACGGTTGAAAGCAAGTCTGACTGGCCGCCCCATGGTGTGGCGTAGCTCGCGACGGCCTGGTGCTTGGCGATGATCCGGCGAACGTGCAGGTTCGCCCGCATGGAGGCGATGAGGCTCTTGGCGGCGGCGAACGCGAGGGCGAGCGTGGGCAGGCCCATCACGCAGCCGTACAGCCTCACGCTCTGACCGTCGATGGACGCGTCTGCAGCGAATAGAAAGTTGGCGCCATCCGCCAGGCCAGATCCGGTCTTGATTCCGATGATCCCGCTCTGCCCCACCACGGCGTCCACGTTGTAGACAATGCCGGCGACCGGAAGATCCGCCTGAGGCATGGCAACTATCTGCGCGAACACGTCCTGCTTCATCGCCTCCACTCCAAGCATCATCAGGTCGCTTGGCGTGCTGACAGTCTTTGGCGACGCCCCGCTCGTGTCGGTGAATGTGGTGTGCGTCATGTGGAGCTCCGCCGCGTGTTTGTTCATCAGTCCGACAAACGCCTCGATCGAACCGGCGTCCCAACGCGCGAGCGTCTGCGCAAAATTGTTTGCGGACGGGAGGAGCAAACCCTCCAGGAGCTGGAATTCAGTGAGCTGCTCGCCGGCCTGTACCGCGACCACCGATTCCTTGTTCGCTTGATCGGCAACGTAGGACTCAACATCCACGTCGGTGATCGTTATCGTCGGTCCCGTTTCGCCCTTCTTCAGTGGCTTGTCGGTGAGTATCACCACTGCGGTCATGACCTTGGTGACGCTTGCCGCCGACATCGACTTCTCATTGCCCGAGCTGGCGATCAGGCCGAGGCCGCCCGCCGCCATCGCGGCCTGGCCGCCTCTCGGCCACGGGATCCTGGGGATGGCGCCGGACACCATGTCCTGAGCGTTAAGCGAGCTGGTCGCCGCCACCGCCGGTATCGGCCTCAAGTAATTCACAACCCCCGCCACAACGACGGCCGCAACGAGCAAGATGCCCAACTTCCACTTCATGCCAGCAACATGATGAACAGTCTTTTGCGGTCATCGTTGCCCTAGTAGACTTCGGAGCTTGAATCTGGAGGCGATCGGACCTTTGATCGCCGCATCGATGTTCGGACTCGTCTCGGGCTTCAACGACGGCGGCAACTTGATGGGATCGTTCACGTCGGGCCGCGTCATCAGCCAGCGCGCAGCCGCCCTACTTCTGCTCGTCTGCGTCGCCGGCCCACTCGTCTTGGGCACCGCGGTGGCGCAGACGGTTGGCACCAACGTGATCGACCTACGAGCTCAGGGATCGCTGGGCTATGTACTGATCACGCTGTCCCCACTGTGCGTCGTCCTGGTCTCGCTGTGGTTTGGAATTCCCACGAGCATGACGCTCGCATTGGTCGGCGCCATGCTCGGCTGGGCACTGATTGGCGGTGACCACAGCGCCATCCATTGGAGTGGCGTGGCACGGGTTCTGATCGGCATGTTGATCTCCGTGCTCGGCGGCGGCCTGCTGGCGATGTTCGTTTACGGGTCGCTCCGGCGCTTGTTTGGCACACACGCTCATGCCTCGCTGCTCCGCCTCTCACGGCTTCAGTTTTTTACGGCCGCGGCCCAGGCCTTTGCATACGGAGCCAACGACATGGAGAAGACAGTGGGCCTGATCGCGGTCGGCATGTCGTTTCCGGCCGCGGGCCATGCCGTCGCGTTTTCCAGCGCCGCGCCTATCATTGGCGCATTCGCTTGCTTTTACTTAGGTGCGATCACGGGAGGCTCGCGAGTCGCTGGGCGCGTCGGCCTCGGCGTTCTCAAGGTTCGTCCGACACAGGCTCTCTCGCAACAGCTCGCCTCAGCGAGCGTCGTCGGAACTCTGGCCATCGCCGGAGCGCCAGTTAGCATGACGCAGACGATCGATGGCGGATTGGTCGGTGTCGGCGCCGCACTGCGCGCCTCGTCGGTTCGGTGGGGAATCGTCAGGGAGATGCTCGGGAGCTGGGTGCTGACGCTGCCGATGGCCCTCGTCCTCGCTGCCGGGCTTCATGTTGGCGTTCGCTGGATGGGGCTCGCGCCATGAGCTTCGGCCGAACCTTCAAGGCGCTGACCAAGTCCAATGACCGGCGGTTCGTC
>DASXNH010000273.1:0-3599 GCA_036495195.1 Candidatus Dormiibacterota bacterium | reverse complement strand
AGTCTATCCGGCCGTCGCCGCCGATGAGGCGGGCATGAAGCGTCTGTTCAAGCAGTTCTCGTTCCCGGGCGGCATTCCCAGCCACGTGGCGCCCGAAACGCCGGGATCGATCCACGAGGGCGGCGAACTGGGCTACGCGCTATCCCACGCCTATGGCGCGGCCTTCGACAATCCCGACCTGATCGTGACCTGCGTCGTCGGCGATGGCGAGGCGGAGACGGGTCCCCTCGCGACCAGCTGGCATTCCAACAAGTTCCTCAACCCCGCGACCGACGGCGTCGTGCTGCCGATCCTGCACCTGAACGGGTACAAGATCGCCAACCCCACGATCCTGGCTCGGATCAGCCACGAGGAGCTCGAACAACTGTTCCGCGGATACGGCTACACCCCTTATTTCGTGGAGGGCAGCGACCCCGATGCGGTTCACGAACTGATGGCCGCCCTGCTCGATACCGTTCTGGACGACATCCGGCGCATCAAGGCGCAAGCGCGCAGCGGCGTTCGCGAACGTCCGCGGTGGCCGATGATCGTGATGCGCACGCCGAAAGGTTGGACCTGCCCGAAGGAAATTGATGGCCGGCGCACGGAGGACTTCTGGCGCTCCCACCAGGTGCCGATGGGCCAGATGCACGAAAACCCGGAGCACGTGCGCATCCTCGAGCAATGGATGAAGAGCTATCGGCCGGCGGAACTGTTCGATAACGACGGGCGCCTCCGGGCGGAGCTGCAGCAGCTTGCGCCGCGTGGCGATCGGCGGATGAGCGCAAACCCGCACGCCAATGGCGGCCTCCTGCTGCGCGACCTCAGGCTTCCCGACTTCCGCGACTACGCAGTCGAGGTGATCTCACCCGGCGCAAACGAAGCGGAATCGACCCGCGTCATGGGCGCATTCCTTCGCGATGTGATGAAGCTGAACCTTGAGTCACGCAACTTCCGGCTGTTCAGCCCCGACGAGAACAATTCCAATCGCTGGCAGGATGCCCTCGACGTCACCAACCGCGCCTGGGAGGCTGACATCTATCCGTGGGACGACCATCTCGCGCAAGACGGGCGGGTCATGGAAATGCTCAGCGAGCACCAGTGCCAGGGGTGGCTCGAGGGTTACCTGCTGACCGGTCGGCATGGCTTCTTTTCATGCTACGAGGCGTTCATCCACATCATCGACTCGATGTTCAACCAGCACGCCAAGTGGCTGAAGGTGTGCAATGAAATCCCTTGGCGGCGGCCAATCGGTTCGCTCAACTACCTGCTGTCGAGCCATGTCTGGCGGCAGGACCACAACGGTTTCAGCCACCAGGATCCCGGCTTCATAGACCACGTGGTCAACAAGAAGGCCGAAGTGGTGCGCGTTTACCTGCCGCCGGACGCCAATTGCCTGCTGTCCGTCACCGACCACTGCCTGCGTAGCCGTAACTACGTCAACGTCGTGGTCGCGGGCAAACAGCCGGCTCCGCAGTGGCTGACGTTGGATGAGGCCATCAAGCACTGCACGGCCGGGCTCGGCATATGGGAATGGGCCAGCAGCGATCGGGGCCACGAGCCTGATGTCGTCATGGCCTGTTGCGGCGACGTGCCGACACTGGAGACGCTCGCCGCGGTCGACCTGCTGCGCCGCTTCGCACCCGAGCTGCGGGTGCGCGTCATCAACGTCGTGGACCTCATGACCCTGCAGCCGCAGAGCGAGCATCCGCACGGCCTGTCTGATCACGACTTCGATGCTTTGTTCACAACAGACAAGCCGATCATCTTCGCCTTCCACGGCTACCCATGGCTGATCCACCGGCTGACCTATGCCCGAAACGGCCACGAGAACCTGCACGTGCGAGGCTACAAGGAAGAAGGGACCACCAGCACGCCGTTCGACATGTGCGTGATGAACGATCTCGACCGGTTCCACCTCGTGGGCGACGTGATCGACCGGGTTCCGACGCTCGGCGCCCGCGCCGCCTACGCCAAGCAGGCGATCCGCGACAAGCTCATCGAGCACAGGCAGTATATCGAGCGCTTTGGCGACGACATGCCCGACATCGCCAACTGGACCTGGGGTCGCGAGGCGTCGTCCGTACGGGCGAGCTCGACCGAGGCGGACAACGTTTGAGGCGTCGCGAGGCGGGTATGCGGCTCTTCTGCATCAGGCACGGCGAAACCTTGTGGAGCCTGAGCGGGCGGCACACGGGCATGACCGACATCCCCCTGACCGACAACGGCCGGCGGCTGGCTGAACAGCTACGGCCCGCCCTGGCCCGGGAGACCTTCGCGCTCGTCCTCGTGAGTCCACTTCAGCGCGCCCGCGAAACCTGCGATCTTTCGGGCCTCGGTGACCACTCCATGATCGAGCCGGATCTCATCGAGTGGAACTACGGTGAGTATGAAGGGCTCACGCCGGCGCAAATCCACGAGTCTGCGCCCGGATGGATGGTGTTCCGCGACGGATGCCCCGCCGGCGAGACGCCAGAGCAGGTCGGCCGCCGGGTCGACCGGGTGATCGAGCGCGTGTGCGCGATCGACGGCGATGTCGCCCTGTTTGCGCACGGACACGTCCTGCGCGTCTTGGGCGCGCGCTGGATCGGCCTGCCGCCGGAACAGGGTCAGCACTTCCTGCTGGATACCGGGACACTCTGCGTTCTCGATTTCTATCGGGATGTTCCCGCCATCAGGGTGTGGAACGCACCTGTGGGCGTGCGGCATTCTTGACGGGAGGCCGGCCGAATGAGCGACAAGGTGGCGAACGATCTTCCTGCTCTGGGAAGCGGCCCGCTCAAAGTGGCGCCGTTGCTGCTTCAACCCGATCCCGGACGCACCGTGTTGCGGCCCTTCGACTTCGCCTACCCAGAGGACTTCGCCGAGGATCTCGACAGCCGGTCGCTTGCCGTGGCGCGGAGAGTGTTGAGCCTTGATCAGCCCCAACTGGCTCAAGCTCTGAAATTGATGCTCGAGCCAATGCGCGCCCGACACCGCAATGCGGAGGCGGTGTTGCTTCGTCGCTATGGCGAGCTGGGCGAGAAAGTCCGCCAGCTACGCCCGGACGACACCCAGAAATTGTTGCTCGGCGCCTACTTCAGCCAGGAATACGCTTTTGAATCAGCAGCGCTTTTCAATCCGAGCATCCTGGGTGATCCTAACGCCGACGAGGACGGCGGCGGCACCCGATTCGTCCTGTCGCTGCGTGGGATCGGCGAAGGACACATTTCTTCGGTGACCTTCCGAACCGGAATGTGGAGCGTAGATGGAGAGGTGACGGTCGACGCGCCGAGCGCGCAGGCGGTCCCACCACGTATCGTTCATGAAGGCGAGGACATTGGCACCGAGCTGATCTGTGTGGACAGCGCCGATGTCTCCGAAACGGTCATCTTCCCGGTACTGCCCAGCCAGAACAAAGGGATCGAGGACCTACGCCTTGTCCGGTTCATTGAGGAGGATGGCCGGCAACAGATAATCGGCACCTATACCGCCTTTGACGGACGAAGCGTGCGTCAGGAACTGCTTCGCGCCATTGATTTCCGCACGATCTGGATGCGTCCGCTCCGTGGCCGAATGTCGGCCCACAAGGGCATGGCCCTGTTCCCCCGCCGGATCGATGGGCGGTATGTCATGCTCGG
>DASXNH010000272.1:0-2427 GCA_036495195.1 Candidatus Dormiibacterota bacterium | reverse complement strand
GCCGAGGTAGCTGTCGATGATCCTGTCCAGCGCCTGGGGGGCGTCATTGGTGTGGAGCGTGGCCAAAACGAGGTGGCCCGACTCCGCGATCGACACCGCCGCGGTGATGGTCTCGAGGTCACGCATCTCGCCGATGAGCACGACATCAGGGTCTTCCCGGAAGGCGGCGCGCAAGCCATCGGCAAATGACGGCGTGTCCTCGCCCACCTGGCGCTGATCGACTATCGACAGGCGATGTTTGTGGACGTATTCGATCGGGTCTTCGATCGTGATCACGTGGTACGGCCTTGTCGCGTTGATGTGGTCGATGATCGCGGCCTGCGTCGTGGATTTGCCTGAGCCTGTCGGACCGGTGACCAGGAGCAGACCGTGCTGGCGCTCGAGCAGCCGGTGCACCGACTCGGGGATCCCCAGCATGTCGAAGCTCGGTATGTCCAGGGGGAGCAGGCGGAACGCGGCCGCTATGGAGTTTCGCTGGTGGTATGCGTTGCCCCGGATCCGGGCCCGGCCGCGCCACGTGAACGAGAAGTCGACGTGGCGTTTTTTCTCGAGCTCCTTCCATTGCTTGGCGTCGAGGACCTCGCGAACCATGCGCGAGGTGTCGGCCGGTTCGAGCACGTTGGAGTCACCATCCAGCGTCTCGAGGCTGCCGTCCTTGCGAATGCGCGCTCGCGTACCGCAGCTGATCAGAAGGTCCGAGCCGGCGAGCTCCAGCAACCGGTCAAGAGCCTCGTCGATCGTCATCCTGTCTCATTTCAGCCCAAGCGCGCTCCGACCAGTATCGGCTCGGCCGGGCGAGCCGCTGGAGTGTCCCGGTCCACGCTGGGCGATCGTCCCACACCGCACGCCGGGGCCGGCCCTATCCCGGGCGCCGCTGAATCGTGGCAGCGGCTCTCGGGACGTTCGCCCAGTCGGTTGAACGTTTTGGTACCACCGTCCCATTGACGTGCCGCAGCCGGTGAGTAAACGTTCGTGACGGGTTGCAAAATCTCCATCCCGCCGTAGCGCGCGCCGAGCAAATTCCCGAGGTGGCAGCCGAAGTTACGGTCACGCCTGCTGAGCAGACGCCCGCCATCGGGCAGTCCGGTCGCACCGTGTTCCTGGTCGCCGAAGAGGTTGCGGGGTCGCCCGACGAGGGCTACGCGAAGGTGGTGCACGAGCTGGGCAATGCGTTGAGGCGCCACGTGAGCGTCGTGGCATACGTGACGGGCGAGCCGCGGGCAGGTCCCGCTTGGTTCCGCCTTACGCGAGGGCGATCGGGCGTGGATCGCATGCGGGCGCTGCTGAGCCGGCGGCTCCGAGCCGACTTGCGGGCTGCCAACCCCGAGACGGTGGTCTACGTCTCGCGCAGCTCGATCACCTTCACCGCCCTGGTGCGCTCGCGCCTTCTCAAGCTGCTCGGTGGCAAGGCCCGCCTGGTGATGATCGGGCTGCAACCCCGCCACCTGGGTACCGCGTCGCGTCTGCTGGCCCGGCTGCTTTGGCCTGATCTTCTCCTGGTAAGCACCGAAGCCGAGCGCGCCGGCATGCGCCGGTTGGGCGCCACGGTCGAGCGCATGGTCACCGGCGTCGACCTGGTGCGGTTTCGCCCTGCAATACCCGGCGAGAAGCGAGCCCTCAGGAAGAAATTTGGGATCCCCGAGGAATCGCGGGTTCTGCTTCACGTCGGTCACATGACCGATGGTCGCAACCTCGAGGCGCTTCTGCCGCTGGCCGACCAACCCGCCACCACGGTGGTGGTCGTCGCCAGCAGCCAACGCACGGCGGGGTCGGACCGGCTCGAAGCCCAGCTGCGGGCACACGGGATTGTGCTCTTGCACGGGTACCGGCCCGACATCGGCGAGGTTTACCGGATGGCTGACTGCTACGTCTTTCCGACCGCCTCCACCGACTACGCGATCGCGATGCCGCTTTCAGTGCTCGAGGCCATCGCCAGCGACCTACCCGTCGCGGCGCTGCGCTTCGGCGCCCTTCCCGAGCAGTTTGGAGACGTCGAAGGGGTGCTCCTGGTCGACACGCCAAGCGAGCTGGCCGATGCGGTCTCCAGGCTTCTCAGTCAGGCGTCCAGCACGCGCCGGCTTTCGGAGGGCTATTCATGGGAGACGGTGGCCCTGCAGATCGCAACGGCATGAGCACCGCGATGGCCCGAGCGAAAACCGCCATCTCGTGGGTGACTCGGCGCCGGCGCCTTGCGGCGGCCATCGCTTGGCGTCAGATCTGGGCCAACGAAGGCAGGGTGAGAGCTCTTCTTTGGCGAGATCACTACGGTTTCGACTTCCGACGCGATCCGAAGGGGACACCCGCGGTCGCCACAACCCATGGCACGGCGGTGGCGATCGCCTCGCAGGCTGTTGCACGGTCCAGTGATCTCGGTGTGATTGCGCCAGCGAACGGCGACGGCTCAAAGGAGGTCCTGGCTGAGGCGGG
>DASXNH010000271.1:0-9455 GCA_036495195.1 Candidatus Dormiibacterota bacterium | reverse complement strand
CTAGGAGGCCGCCGGACGGGCCGCCGGTATACTTTGGCGTCGCCCCCAAAAGCGGCGGTGGCGGAATGGCAGACGCGCTAGTTTCAGGAGCTAGTGTCCGCAAGGACGTGGAGGTTCAACTCCTCTCCGCCGCACCAGCCTTGGCGCTGTCCTACGCCTCCCCGGACCCGCTCGCGGGCCGTGGCTGGCGCCCTTGGCTCATGGCACTTGGCTAGCGGCCGAGGTGCGCCTCCAACTCTCGCTTCGTCATCGTCGAGCGACCCTTGATTCCGCGCTGCCGCGCCTCGTTGCGGAGCTGGTCGTAGGTCCGACCGCCCGGACCCTTGTGCGATCGCAGTCCCCCGCGCCGGCCTGATGGGATGTCGTCGATAGAGGTCCGGCTTGCCTCCTTCGTCTCTCCATGCCTTGCACGGTCCTTGTTGACTGTGCGAGCCGCGATCTCCTCGGCTTTCGCTTCCCCACGCCCATGCTCGAGCAGGCCCTCCTTGATGTGCTCGTACTGTCGCTCCCGCTTTGGGCTCCATGCACCCTGTGGCATGCCATGTCCTCCTTTCTTGATGGCGCCCCTAGGTAAAACGCGCCGCACCGCTCGATAGACTGGCGGCGGTGCGCGCCGTCCCCTACGACCCGGTCCGGACTCTCTACCGAACCCTCCTGATCTTCGACTTCGTCGCCATCCTCATCCTGGCAGCAGGCCTGGCCGAGTTTCTCTACTTCGAGCCACCCGGCCAGCAGACCGGCATCAGGGCCACGATCGCCGGCGTCTACCAGTACGACCCCACCACCAACAAGACTTTCGGTCCCGAGCGGAGCACCTTCACTCGCACTCAGCTGTTTGCGGCGGTCGTGGATTGGAAATCGCTGCCGCCGAACATCATCGTTGACGCACGTTGGTATGACACCCTCGAATCGATCGTTGGCAGCGTCGGGCCTGGTACGCCGGCACAGCTGGAAAGCCAACCGATAGTCCCTGTCGCGCTGCCCACGAACTTGAAGCACAACCTGCCCGGTCAGTACATCTTCGTCGTCGAGCGCTGGGCCAACGGCGTTCCGGTGGAAGTCCTGGCGCGGCGAATAGTGCAGGTCGAAAGATCGTGAGCGCTATCGCGCGCGCCCGCGCCGCCAACCCACGGCCTCGGGGCCGGCCCGCGCGTTACGGGGTGGCCCTGGCGGTCACAGCGATCGTCGTGATCGTGCTCGTCGCGAGCTCGGTGCTCGACTATGTCTTCCTCGATACCATCCCCGGCCGCACGGCGCTGTATGGCCTGCTGGCTGTTGGGCTCGTGACTCTCGGCACTTTTATTGGAGTCCGTGCCTTTGACAGGGATCCCGCCGTTCGCCGGCGCCACCTCATTCGTGCCGGCGTCCTGCTTGGTCTCGCCGTGTTGCTCTGGCTGCTGGTAATCGACCTCTACGTGTTCACGAGCTCGGCCGGGCCCTCGGTCGCCGCGATCTGCGCTGCGGCCTGCCTGCCGACGACGGCCTTCGGACTCGTCGTCGTACGCCGTCTTGATCGCAATGAAAAGGAGCCGTGGCGGCTGGTCCTCGTGGCTTTCGCGTGGGGCGCCATCGTCGCGACCAGCATGGTCATCTGGGGGGAGAGCCTGTGGTCGGCGATTGCAGAGCGCCTGCTCGTCCCGGGTCCAGGCCTCGACGTGTCGACGGCCTTCTCGGCGGGCCTCCTCGAAGAGCTGGCCAAGGGAGTTGCCGTGCTCCTTCTGTTTCTGGTCATGCGCAACGAGTTCGACGACGTCGTCGACGGCATCGTCTACGGCGCTGCGGTTGGGCTCGGCTTCAACTTTCTGGAATCGGTCGCCTACATGACGAACCTGTACGCCATCTTCAGCCCTGATGGCGTGGGCGGGTATGCCGCCGGCTTTCAGTGGTACTCGCGCCAGGTCCTCGGCCTGTTCTTTGGCCACGCGACCTACACGGCGCTGATCGGCGCGGGCATCGGAATCGCTCGCCAGCTCCATGGCCGGCGCCAGCAGGCCGCAGCAGTCGCCAGCGGGTTCTTGATCGCGATCGCGGCCCACTTTTCGTGGGACGCCTGGGTGCAGTTCTTTCCCATCGAGAGCTCCGCCCTCGGTCTTGTCGAGATCCACCTGCGCACGCTGATAATGACCGGGCCTTTCACCGCGCTCGTCATCGCCCTGCTGCTGTCGGGTCTCCGTTACGAAGGCGAGGCGCTGCGTGACCAGATGCAATTGGAGGCCACCGAAGGTACCGGTGCGATCCTGGCGCCCGAAGTTCCCATCCTCACCAACCCCTGGCGGCGGCTGGGTCAGCGGATGCAAGCCTTGACCCAGCGCGGCTTCAAGGCGTACTTCGCGCTCGCCCGGCTGCAGACGGCTCAACTCGACCTGGCCATGGAAAGATGGCACCGCGAGCGACAGGAGATCGACACCCCGCTGGAAGCGGAATATGAACTCAGGAAGCGGGTCATCGAGCTGCGCCGGCAGGCAGGTTTCCAGCCGGCAGGTTAGCGCTTGCATTTCCTGCGGTGATACGGCGTAATCTTGTAACGGCATGACAGACGGGGTGGCGATCGCACCGGCCGAGCGAGAGGCGCTGGACGCCTACTCGCAGATCGTCAGCACGGTGGCCGAGCGTGTGCTTCCTTCGGTCGCGAGCCTTCGAGTACGCCGGAGCGGCAGCCCACGAGATGGCGGCGCCGGATCCGGAGTCGTCATCACCCCCGACGGCTACCTGGTCACCTCAGCCCACGTTGTCGCCCAACTCGGAACGGCAAGCGCTTCATTCATCGACGGCACCGAGTACGAGCTCGACCTGGTCGGCGCCGACCCCCTGTCCGACCTCGCGGTCGCGCGCGCTCGGTCGGCAGTGCTCGAGCCCATCCACACTGGGGACGCAGACACTCTGCGGGTCGGGCAGCTGGTGGTCGCCATTGGGAATCCGATGGGCTTCTCGGGATCCGTCACCTCGGGGGTCGTCAGCGGGTTAGGCCGCTCGCTGGCGACCGCCGATGGCAACGGGCACCGGCGCTTCGTCGAGGATGTCATCCAGACGGATGCCGCGCTCAACCCCGGCAACTCGGGTGGCGCCCTTGCGGATTGGAAAGCGCGATTGATCGGCGTTAACACCGCGGTCGCCGGCATGGGCCTCGGACTGGCGGTGCCCATCAACGCGACCACGCAGGCGATCCTCGCGGCGCTGATGCGTTCCGGCCGCGTGCGGCGCGCCTACCTCGGTATCGCGGGTGGCACCCGCGCGCTGCCGCCGGCCGCGGCCCAGCGATTAGGCCGCAAAGCAGGGGTCGAGGTTCAGGAGGTCGTCAGCGGCAGCCCAGCAGGAGCCGCGGGCCTTCAGGGCGGAGATGTCATCGTCTCGGTCGGCGAGTCGGCGGTGGCGAAGGCCGGCGACCTTCAGCGGCTGATGGTGGAAACGCGGATCGGAGCCAAGCTGCCGCTGACCATCCTGCGCGGCGACCACACGGTGATCGTCGACGTGGTGCCGGCCGAGCTCACTTAGGCCTCCGCTAGACTGGCCCGAGTGGCCAAAGAAAAAGACATCCGCGATGTCCTCCGCGCCGAGCAGCGAGACGGCCGTTTCCGGATGGTCGACGTCGATCCCGACTCGACGCCGGGTCTCAAGAAGCGCAAGCACGCGCGGAAGGAGATGGAGAAGGCTCACGAGAAGCTGTTCGGCCTGCAGGAGCGCCTGTTTGCCGAGAGCAAGCGATCGGTGCTGGTCGTGCTGCAGGCCATGGACACCGGAGGCAAGGACGGAACCATCACGCATGTCATGGGCCACCTCAACCCGCAGGGCGTGCACATCACGTCGTTCAAGCAGCCGACGCCGGAGGAAAAGCAGCATGGCTTTCTCTGGCGGATCCGCCGCAACTTGCCGGATCCGGGTGTCGTGGGGATCTTCAACCGCTCCCATTACGAGGACGTGCTGATCGCGAGAGTTCATGGCCTGGCCGACATCAAGGTGATCGAACGCCGCTACCAGCTCATCAACGAGTTCGAGAAGCAGCTCGTCAAGAGCGGGACGACGATCATCAAGTTCTGCCTGCACATCTCGTACGAGGAGCAGCGGCGGAGGTTGCTCGACCGTCTCAACGACCCCAGCAAGCACTGGAAGTTTCACGAGACGGACATCGACGAGCGCAGGTTCTGGGACGACTACATGAGCGCGTACGGCATCGCCATCACCAACTGCTCGACCAGGTGGGCGCCGTGGTACGTCATCCCAGCCAACGACAAGGACTATCGCAACTGGGCTGTCGCGAAGATCGTCAGCGAGACCCTCGAGGAAATGGATCCTCAGTACCCGCAACCCAAGCTCGACATCCCCCGCCTGCTGAAGCGCCTGAAGGACTGAGAGCCGAGACCCCCAGTCGACGGAAAGGTTTGATACGTTAAGGACAGGCTAAGCGGGCGTTTTTGAAAAGGGGGACCGCATGAAATCGGTACGCCTCGTCTGCTGTCTGATGGCGGCCATACTCGTCGGCGCGTGCGGCGGCGGCGCGAGCTCGACCAAGGTGATCAAGCTCGGCGCGATCCTGTCGATCACCGGGGCCGGGGGCGTCTACGGGCCCCAGAGCCGCGACGGGATGAACCTCGCGGTGAAGCAGATCAACGCCGCCGGTGGCGTCAACGGAGTTCAGATCCAGCTCACGATCAACGACGACGCGTCGGACAAGGCCCAGGCCTCGCAGCTGGCGCAGAAGCTGATCCAGCAGGAGCAGGATGTCGCCCTGCTGGGACCGACGCTCTCGAACTCGGCGGTCGGCGCCCACCCGATCGCGGAAAAGCTCAAGACCCCGATCCTAGCGGTGAGCAACACGGGGATTCACATCGTCCCCGACTGCAACAATCCGGACCCGACACCGTGCAAGTACGTGTTCCGCGACAGCCTCGGCGAAGAGACGGCGATCCCCGCCAACATCAAATCCTACGCCGAGGATGCCCACCCCAAGACTGGTGTTCTGCTGGTCGCCCAGGACGACAAGTTCTCGAGCGACGGCGGCCAGATCGTGCAGAGCACTGTCGCTCAGTACAGCATCAATCTCCGCAAGGTGATCAAGTTCAACAAGGCCGAAGCCGACCTGTCGCCCTACGTCACGCAGGCGGTGCAGCTCAACCCGGACGTGATCTTCATCACGTCGCTCGGCGGAATCCCCGCCAAGATCATGACCGAGGCACGAAAGCAGGGCTGGAAGGGCCAGTTCCTCGGCGGCAACGGGTTCAACACCGCCACCGTCTCCAACCAGGCGGGGGCCGCGGGCTTGGGCGCCAGGAGCGCGAGCGCGTGGTACCTGGGCAACACCTTCCCGTCCAACGCGGACTTCGTCTCCGCCTACAAGGCCGAGTACAACAAGGACCCTGACCAGTTCGCGGCCCAAGGCTACGCCGCGATCAAGATCCTCGCCGACGCGGCCGGCCGCGCCAACCTGGGCTTCTCCGACCTCGCCGGAGATCGCGACAAGCTGCGCGCCGCGATGGAGACCGTGAACATCCAGACTCCGCTGGGTCCGTTCCAGTTCACGGCCAACCACGACGTCAAGCAGACGGTTTGGATCATCGCGATGGACGGCAAGGGCGGCTTCACGCTGGTCCACGAGATCAAAGCGAGCTAGCAATCGACACATGGGAGGGCTGACGGGGGGATCCTGATCCCCCCGTCCTTGTCTTGGGACAGCAGCTCCTAAACGCGATATTCATCGGGTCGATCTACGCCCTGTTCGCCGTCGGCTACACGCTCGTCTTCGGAATCCTCGACATCCTCAACCTGGCCCACAGCGCGGTCTTCATGCTCGGAGCCGCGGTCACCTATTCGCTGGTCGTCAACTACAGCCAGCCGTTCTGGGCGGCGTGCCTGCTCGGGCTCGCCATCTCCGGGCTGATCGGCCTGGTGATCGAGCACGTCTGCCTGCGCCCGTTGCGGCGCCGCCGCGCTCCGCCGATCGCGGCGCTCATCTCCACCATCGGCCTCGCCCTGGTCATCGTGGCCGCCGTCGAGCAGGGCCGGCCCGACACGATTTTCAGGTGGCTCTGGGTCGACGGTGCGAACTCGGTCAGCTTTCCGCCGGGCGCAGTTCCGAATCCGACCTGGTATGTCGCGGGATTGACCCTGGAGGCGAGCAAGGTCGCGATCATCCCCATTTCGATCTTCCTGATGCTCGTGCTCGGCTACGTGATGCGCTACACGCAGGTCGGCCGCGGCCTCCGCGCCGTGGCGGAGAATCCCCGCGCCGCGCAGCTGATGGGGCTGAACGTGGATCGCATGATCTCGCTCACTCTGATCATCTCCTCGGCGCTGGGCGGCCTCGCCGGCATCCTGTTCGGGGTTGCGCTTGGCGACATCAGCCCATACATCGGCCGCGACAACGTCGAGGTGCGCGGGCTGGCGGTGATAGTGCTCGGCGGGATGGGCAGCATCCCCGGCGCGGTCGCCGGCGGCTACCTGCTGGGACTGATCGAGGTGCTCGCCCTCGTCGTGCTGGGGAGCAACGCGAGAGCCGGCGTCGCCTACGCGGCTCTCTTCCTGATGCTGGTGCTGCGCCCCCAGGGCTTTTTCGGCGCTCAGCTTCGAGAGAAGGTCTGAGCCGCATTGGACTTCCTGCTCCAGCTGCTGACCGACCCGGTCGGCTTCTACAACTCCCACACGCTGCTGATCGCGCAGATCGGCATCAACAGCATCATCGCTACCTCGATGTTCGTCGTCCTCTACTCGGGCCAGCTATCGCTCGCCGCGCCTGGATTCATGGCCATCGGCGCTTACACATCGGTGTTGATGGATCTGAACTGGCACACCCCGTTGGCACTGAACCTGGCGGCCGGTACCCTGCTGGCGGGCTTGGTGGGAACTCTGGTCGGCCTTCCCGTGCTGCGCCTGCGCGGTGTGTTCCTGGCCATCGCGACCATCGGCTTCATCGAGGCCCTGCGATTGGGCGTGATCCTCAACCTGCCGATCACCGGTGAGGGCCTGGGCCTCAAGAACCCCAGCGCGGATCCTCTCGGCGGCATCAATATCGTGCTCGTCGCCGTCGTGGTCGTGGTCTTCCTGGTTTGGCGGCTGACCAAGGGGAGGTTGGGCCATGCCTGGTCAGCCATCCGCCAGGATGAGCTCGCGGCTCTGAGCCAGGGCATCGACGTGGCGCGATACAAGCTCCTCGCCTTCACGCTGAGCGCGCTCCTGGCTGGATTCGCTGGCGGCCTCGAGGCTCACCTGAACTTCTTCGTCGACCCCGGGGACTCCCAGTACGGCGTCTTTCGCGCGGTGCAGATCCTGACCTTCGCCGTTCTGGGTGGGGCCGGCAACGTCTTCGGCCCGGTGGTCGGCGCGTTGTTTCTCACGACGTTGCCGGAGATCATCCGGCAGGCGGCCGGCTACCGCGACGTGGTCAGCGGCCTGATCCTGATCGCCGTCATCGTCTTCAGGCCACAAGGCATAGTGGGCCGCGGCGGCCTCGCGATCCTCCGACCGCGATGGTGGCCCCGGCGACCCCTCAGTGCTCCTTCGCCTGGATAGCGTCCAGCGCCACTTCGGCGGCGTGCGCGCCGTCGACGGAGTGTCGCTGGACGTCGAGGAAGGTTCGATCCAGGGCCTGATCGGTCCCAACGGGGCGGGCAAGACGACCCTCGTCAACGTCATCACCGGCTACGTCCCCTTCCAGTCTGGCGGTGCTTGGCTTGGCGACGACCAGCTGACCGGCCTCTCCGCGCACCGGGTCGCCGGCCTCGGCGTCGCGCGCACCTTCCAGAACATCCGGCTCTTCAGGGATCTCAGCGCCGTTGACAACGTGCTCGTGGGCATGCATTCGCGGCGGCGTGACGACACCCTGTCGCAGCTCGCGCCGCTGCCGATGTTCAGGCGCGGCCACCGCGCGCGCCTGGCCGAGGCGGAGCGCCTGATGGAGGTCGCGGGCCTCGGCCCCAAGGCGGTGAGAGGCCGTTCGGCCGGCACGCTGCCGTATGGCGACCAGCGGCGCCTGGAGATCGCCCGTGCCCTCGCGCTGCAACCTCGACTTCTCATCCTCGACGAGCCGGCGGCGGGCATGAACCCCTCGGAGAAGCAGGGCATGCGCGAGCTGATCGAGCGCTTGAACCAAGGTGGCCTGACGATCCTGCTCATCGACCACGACATGCGCCTGGTGATGGGGGTCTGCGATCGGGTCGCCGTCCTCAACTTCGGCCGGAAGATCGCGGACGGCACGCCCGAGGAAGTCTCCACCGACGCCGGCGTGATCAAGGCCTACCTGGGCACGGGCGGAGAGCGCGAGGTGGCGACCGCGCCCGGGGCGAGCGGCGTTGACGAGGCCACAGAGGTGATCGAGGCGGTCGAGGCCGCGAGCACGTCCCCAGCCGCCGTCGAGCCGGCGAACGCGATCCTCGAGGTTCGCGACCTGTCGGTCAGCTATGGCGCCGTCGCCGCGGTCCGCGGCGCATCGCTGCGGGTCGCCGGCGAAGAGGTGGTGGCCCTGATCGGCGCCAACGGCGCGGGCAAGTCCACGATCCTCAGCACGCTGTCCGGCCTCATCCGGCCGACCGCCGGAACGGCCATCTTCGATGGGCTCGACCTGACCACCGCGGCGCCTTCCGCCATCGTGCGCCACGGTTTGGTGCAGGTGCCCGAGGGCCGGGACATCTTCTCGCGCCAGACCGTCCTGGAGAACCTGGAGCTGGCCGCGTGGGCGAGGCGGGACCGGTCGGCCGCGGCCAAAGAGATCGAGGCGGCGATGAAGCGATTTCCGATCCTCGGCGAGCGGCGACGGATGCGCGCCGGCACCCTGTCGGGCGGTGAGCAGCAGATGCTGGCGATCGCGCGCGGGCTGCTCGCCAAGCCGCGCCTGCTGCTGTTGGACGAACCGTCGCTCGGACTCGCGCCGCAGATGGTCGACGAGGTGTTCGGGGCGATCGAAGAGATCCACCGCGAGGGCACCACGATCCTGCTGGTCGAGCAGAACGCGCTGCGAGCGCTCGCGATCGCTGACCGCGCTTATGTCATCGAAACGGGGCAGATCCTGCTGACCGGGAGCGGCGACCAGATGCTCCGCAACCCGGCGGTGCGGCGCGCCTACCTTGGCGGGTAGCGGGAAAAAAAACCCCGGGCCACCTGGCCCGGGGCTTTGATCGGTCTTCTAACCCTTAGAGGGTACGAACGCTCTTCGCGCGTGGCCCCTTGGGGCTCGCCTCGATCTCGAAGGAAACCTTCTCGCCACCCTGGAGGCTGTCGAAGTCGCCTTCGGTGCCGCTCCTGTGAAAGAAGAAGTCCTTACCGTCTTCGGCTGCGATAAAGCCGAAGCCACGGTCCGCGACCAGTTTCTTGATGGTGCCTGTAGGCATTTCCATCTCCTATCTCTCGAACGAATGGCCAACTCAACTCGGCGGGCCTGTTCGAGAAACGGAGCCTGCGGTGAGCGCCTGCACTGTGCCGGCAACCTGAGTATACCCCAGACCGGGTTTCCCCAACCCTGGGCCCCAAAA
>DASXNH010000270.1:0-1825 GCA_036495195.1 Candidatus Dormiibacterota bacterium | reverse complement strand
GCCCTGCATGGCAGCTGCCTTTGCCCCGCCGAGCGCCTCGGCATAGCCGACCAGTACGATGGCGAGCGCTCCTGGCGCGAGCTCCCATAGTATCGCGGGGTCGAGGTTGGGCAGCACCAGGTGAGGCAGACCGGAGGGAAGCTCGCCGACGACGCTGACACCGGCGGTTTCACCGCCAAGCAGGCCGACCAAGATCGTGGCCACGACTGCAACGACGAGCGCCGCCGGCACCCGCGGTGCCAGATGGCGCAGCAGCAGCATCGCAACCAGACTGAGCAAGCCGGTCAGCACCGGGGCAAGCGACGCGTCCGGCAGATGCTCAACCACGGACCAGAGTTTGGCGAAGAAATTGCCGGATGTACCCTCGATACCCAGCAGATGCGGCACCTGACCGATGATGGCAACGCCCACCAAGCCCTCGATGAACCCTCGCATGACCGGTGTAGGGATGAAGGCAGCCACCCAGCCCATGCGCAGCGCGCCAAACAGCAGGAAGAAGGCGCCGATCAAGATCGCGATGGTCGAGGTCAGCGTATTGAACTCGGCCGTCGCCTGGGCCGCGATGGCGCCGACGGTCAGCGCTGAGATCAATCCGGTCGCGGTGTCTGGGCCGACCACCAGCAGGCGTGAAGTGCCGAGCAGCGCATAGGCAATTAACGGCGGGACGATCGTGTAGAGGCCCATGATCGGCGGCACCCCGACGATGCCGGCATAAGCCATACCCTCTGGTACCATGACGGCCCAGACCGCGAGGCCGGCCAGAACGTCCGCCACTAACCACTCGCGCCGGTAGGCTCGAGCCCACCCGAGGATCGGCAGGAGGCGATGTGTAATAGAGACGGAGTGAGGCCTGTCCCCGATCATGGCCGAGGTCATCGGCGTCGGTCCGCGAACTCCATCGTCACGAGGCGTGCGAACGCTCAGCCCGCCTCCCGCAATGAAAGGATCACATGGATCACATCGCCCTCATGCCGCACCGCCATAGGAAGGCCGCAGCGCCGGAAGACGTTCAGCATGGGACGATTGCGGGAAAGCACGTCGGCCTCTAGCCGATCCAGGCCCTTCTCCCGGGCGATGGCGATGATATGACGCATCAGCAGGCTGCCGATCCCGCGGCTCTGGAAGTCTTCTTCGACGGTGAAGGCCAGTTCGGCGCTGCGCCCCGCGACGGCGACGGAGCCGCTGACGAAATAGCTCGCCCCGCCGATGACGACCTCGTCCTCGCCCGCGCCGATGGTTACCAGCAGCGCGACCGCCCGCTCGAAATCTGCCCCCGTGATCCGACCGAGTTCAGCGTCACTGACATCGGCCTTATAACCAAAGAACCGCGTGTAGACTGTGTCCCGCTCGAGATTGAGGAAGGCGCGGCGGATCTTCGGTCCGTCATTGGCACCGGCCGCGCGTACCGTCACCGCGATGCCGTCCCTGAGCGTCTCTGCGAAGGCATAGCTAGGGTTCTGCACGCCTCACCCTCCAGGCCTGACGATCCTCGCCCGACATTCCGCAGATAGACGATCTTTCGCTCCGCGACCAGTAGCACGCCCCGCGTCCGGGGTGGCGCGAGGAGTTCAGCTTGGACGCCTCGAACGTATTCGTCTTTGGCAACCGACCCACAAACTCGTAATCCTCTCAACCTCGTCCAACGCCCGGGGGATGAGCTGCGGAGTAGTTGGGGACGCCGGCGTTGCCGCATTAAGGCGAAGCTCCAACCCGGGCGAGGTTCGCAGCGGACTCGTCGCTGGAGGAAAGCGGATTCGAACCCTTGGTCCCGCCACCTCGACGGTCAAGTTGGTTCGCGCGTGGAAGCTGGCTTGCTCGTTATTCA
>DASXNH010000269.1:0-2466 GCA_036495195.1 Candidatus Dormiibacterota bacterium | reverse complement strand
CCATGGGCACCAGTTTCTATGACTTGGGCCAGTTCGCGCAAGAACGATTCCACGTCCGTGACCAGCCCGACGGACTGCCAGCTGCCCCGATCTGCCAGTTTGGTGACCACCGCCGGGTTGATGTCCACGCACACCGTCCTCACGCCCGCCGGCAGCATGTTGCCGGTGGCGATCGAGTGCAGCATCGTCGACAGCATCAGCGCCATCCGGACTCCAGTCAGTGCGGCGCGCATTCGCTGCTGCGCCACGATCATGTCCGTGATGACGTCGGGCAGCGGCCCGTCGTCGCGCACCGACCCCGCCAGCACGTAATCGACGCCGTGGTCGATCGCCGACTTCATCACGCCAGAGGTGAGCTGACCCGACTGCACCATCTGGCGCAGCCCACCCGCCGCGCGCACCCGGTTGATCGCGCGCATATGGTGCTCGTGCCCGTGCTCGGTGGCGGTTCCCGTCTCGATGTTGATGCCGAGCGCGGTCCCGAACAGCGCCGCCTCGACGTCGTGCACGGCCAGGGCGTTGCCGGCAAATAGCACCTGCACGAAACCGAGCTCGATCAGCTTCGACAGATAGCGGCCCGCTCCGGTGTGGACCACGGCCGGCCCGGCCACCACCACGATGCGGCCGCCCGACTTCTTGATCGCGTTCATCTCTTTGGCGATTTCGCCGATCAGCACCTTCTTCGGCTTTTCCGCCGAGACCTCGCTGCCCATGAAGCTGAAGATCTCGGTCTGCCGCGACCGCTCCAGCGGAGTGACGCGCACACCTTTGTACCCGACCACCACCTGCATGCCCGGCTTCGCATCCTGAAACGGGATGCACCACGCGCGCTGCGCCTGGCCGTCGACGGCGATCGCGGTGTCCATCTCGATCTTCTCCACCGGCGCCCACTTGTCGCCAAGCAGCACCTCGGTGGGCAGGTTGCTCGTCGAATAGAACCCTTCAGGAAACACGCCCTCGACGGCGACTCTCTCGAGCTGCGCCGGCTCCTCCGATTCCGCCGTCGCTCCCAGTGAGCGGGCCCGCCGGACGATGCGGTCGAGCTGCTCCGCCGAGCCCGCGATGATCTCCATGCGGCAAAGCGAGGTGTCGGTCTTGTGCTGCCCGACCTTGAGCTCCTCGATCGTGAAGTTGCCACCCTCGTCCATGACGAGGTCCAACACCTGCGGCAGCATCATCGAATCGATGATGTGGCCGGACAGCACCAGGCGCGCGGTGTGCCTTCCCTCTTTCATGCGATCGCTCCCACTATCGCGTTGATGTCTGCCTTCATCGCTGCTGCCGCGCGCGCGGGGTTGTCGGCGTAGAGGATGCTCCGGCTCGATGCGATCAGGCACGAGGCGGGGTCGCCATTCCAGGCGGCGCGCACCGAACCCTCGAGGTCACCGCCCTGCGGTCCGATTCCCGGGATGAGGAATGGCAGGTCCGTCGCCGCCCGCAGCTCAGCCACCTGGTCGGGCGCGGTCGCCCCCACCACCAGACCGACGTTCCCGTGCTTGTTGAGCGATTCGGCAAGGGCCGCGACGTGCAGGTAGAGAGCCTTGCCTTCGGCCTGCAGGTGTTGAAGGTTGGCGGCGCCTGGGTTTGACGTGCGACAGATGACGTAGACGCCGCGGTCGCCGTATCGCGTGAACTCCTCGAGCGAATCGGCGCCGAGGTACGGATTCACGGTTGCCGCGTCCATCGCCAGCGTCGCGAACGCGGCGGTCGCGTACGCGCGCATCGTGTTGCCCATGTCGCCACGCTTGGCGTCGAAGAGGAAGGGTGTGGTCGGCGCCTCGTCTCGCAGCTCCACCAGCGCCTTCCAGCCATCGGGCCCGTACTGCTCCCAGAAGGCGCTGTTCGGCTTGAAGCAGCAGGCGTGCTCCTGCGTCTGGCGCACGATGCCCCGGCAGTGGCGAAGGGCGCCCGCGGCGCCACCCTCGATTCGCTCAGGGTCGGGGTCGAGGCCGACGCACAGCAGCGAATGGCGTTCTTTGGAGAGCGCGCGAAGTCGTTCGAAGTAGGTCACGGTGAGACCAATCGTAGCGGCGAGACGGCCCCTACTCCGTGGCGGGACTGGGGCTCTTGTGAGAGTCCGCCACCTGCGCCCGAGGCGCTTGGGACCTGAGTTCGTGGATCGCGACTACGAAAGCGACCAGCCACAGGGGAAGCGCGATGATCGTGATTCGATCGCCCTGGTTGAAGGTGAACCCACCGGCGACATAGACATTCAACGCCGCGACGCAGAGCAGCGCCAGGCGCCCATCTCGCCTGACCCAGAGGGCGATGGCTGCCAGCGGGATCAGCGCGAGCTGCAGGATGAAATAGACAAGCTGGGTGGCCTGGATGGCGTCCGAAAGTCGTTGGTGGTTTCGAACGAAACCATCTCCCGCCAGCAGATTCTCCTTCAGGGACACGAAGAACACCATCACCGCATCTCCGAAATGGCTCAGCACCAAACGAGCGATGTCGGCATTGCCGAGC
>DASXNH010000268.1:0-1944 GCA_036495195.1 Candidatus Dormiibacterota bacterium | reverse complement strand
AAGTTCTACGGACTCCAGGACATCGTCCGATGGTGCGAGGCAAGCTCTGAGCGAGAATTTCGGCCGCACGGGATCAGGAGCGATGCGATCAGTTGCTCGAGGAGATCCCTCTGGCTCGACGTCACACCTCCAGCGCCTTTGGCTGATCGTTTCCATCTGCGCCATCCTCCGAGATGTCGACCCGAATACCTCGCTGGCGCGCCGGACCGGCCGTGGCTTAGCGCCGTCGGTTGCGCTGGGGATCGCGCGGCATTTACAGAAGCTGCCTGCAGATACGCGCGGCGATCACCAAATGGCTCGACAAGCACGGCGACGTGGTGTGACACGACCCGCTATTCAAGGCGAACTGCCGAGACAGTGACCGCAGAAGAACGAGAACTCTCCGGGCCCGACTGGAGGATCGACTCGCCAGTGCTGCTCACATGGGCCCAAGCGGCCCAGTTGTGCCTGGTGAGCGAGGAGATCCTGGACCAGTGGTCCTTCGAGCCGGGCTTCCCGGTCATCCGCCGTAGTGGTGGGCACTTCGTTCCTATCCACCGGGCAGCGCTGGAGCGTTGGCTCGAGCAGTTCGCCCTCGGGACAAACCCGGCGATGCCCTATGACGACGCGCCCGCCCGCGCCTGTCCGCCATCGCGTTCGCCGCTGATAGTGGTAGCCAGTGCTGATGCAGGTCGCTGTTGGCAAGGCAATGAGTCTGCCGGTTGGTGCCGGCTCGCTGCTCGGAGAAGTCGCGGCGACGTCGGTATGTGACAAGGTGTCGGATTTGCGATCAGTCGCAGCGTCCAAATCCGCTCCCGTTGCGGCCGGCTTAGACGACGGCTCTTCCAGGCCAAATGCGAGCTGTTAGGCCGGGCTGAGCCGTCAGGGTGACCCACACTCTGGATCAGCCGGGCGGCGGGTTGAACTCGTGCCCCCCACTTCTGAGATTCACGACCGTCATGCTACTTGGCTAGCGCGAGGCCGAGCGTGATTCGGCGCCAGTATTGAGGTAGGGCCGGCCAGGATTGCGAAGCGTCGAGGAGTGCCTGTGCCAGCGCTCTCAGGTCAGCGGGATCGCCGCCAGCGGAGCGTCAAAGGCAACACTCAACCAATGGCGCCCTCCATCTGGAGAGTAATCAGTCGGTTCAGCTCGACGGCGTACTCCATCGGCAGCTCTTTGGTGAACTGGTCGAAGAAGCCATTGACGATCAGCGCTTTGGCCGCCGTCTCCGTGATTCCCCGGCTCTGCAAGTAAAAGACCTGTTCGTCGGACAACCGGCTCACCGTCGCCTCGTGCCCGATGTCAGCTTGCTCCTCGTCGATCTCAATCGATGGGTAAGTATTACTGCGGCTGTGCTGGTCCAGCAGCAACGCGTCGCAACGCACAAACGACTTCGCGTGTACGGCGCCCCTGGCGACCTTCAGCAGTCCGCGATACGTCGCCTGACCACCGTCCTTGCTGATCGACTTGGACGTGATCGTGCTGGTGGTGTCGGGGGCGGCGTGGATGACCTTGCCGCCCGCATCCTGGTGCTGGCCGGCGCCGGCAAACGCTACCGACAGAATATCCGCGCGCGCGCCTCGGCCGAGCAGGTACACCGCCGGGTACTTGATCGTCACCTTCGAGCCCAGATTGCCATCCACCCACTCTACCGTGGCGCCCTCGTACGCGACAGCGCGCTTGGTGACCAGGTTATAGACGTTGTTCGACCAGTTCTGGATGGTCGTGTAGCGTATGTGGGCGCCTGGCTTCGCGATCAGCTCAACCACCGCCGAGTGCAGCGAATCCGACGAATAGGTCGGTGCCGTGCAGCCTTCGATGTAGTGCACTCGCGAGCCTTCGTCGGCGATGATCAAGGTGCGTTCGAACTGGCCCATATTCTCCGCGTTGATGCGGAAGTAGGCCTGCAGGGGCAGTTCGACCTGCGTGTTCTTGGGCACGTAGATGAAGCTGCCGCCTGACCA
>DASXNH010000267.1:0-7068 GCA_036495195.1 Candidatus Dormiibacterota bacterium | reverse complement strand
ACCCCGAGACCAACCCCATGGACGTCCTGCGCACCGTCGTCTCGGCGCAGGGCTCGAGCAAGCTGCCCACGACTCCGTCGCTCGACGAGGCCGTCGCCCTGACCGCGATCTTCCCGACCATCGTCGCCGCCACCTGGCGTCGCAGCCAGGGCCACGAGATCGTCAAGCCGCGCGCCGACCTCGGCCACGCCGCCAACCTGCTGTGGATGATGGACGGCGAGGAGCCGGCCCCCGACCGCGCCCGGTGGCTCGAGACGTACCTGGTGCTCCTCGCCGACCACGGCCTGAACGCCTCGACCTTCGCGGCGCGAGTCATCGCATCGACGGGCAGCGACCTAACCTCAGCGGTGGTCGGCGCCATCGGCGCGCTAAAGGGCCCCGCGCATGGAGGCGCTACCTTCGCCGCTCGCACCATGCTGGACAAGATCGGTTCCACCGAGCTCGCCGAGAAATGGCTCGTGGATGCGCATGCCCGCAAGGAGCGCTTCGCCGGTTTCGGGCACCGCGTGTACCGCACCTACGACCCCCGCGCCAAGATCCTGAAGGCGCTTGCCGCCACCGCCGCACCCGAGCTGCACCGCAAAGCCGACCGGACCGAGGAGGTCGCACTGAGGATCCTGCATGAGGCGCATCCGGAGCGGCCAAACGCCACCAACGTCGACTTCTGGGCGTCCGTTGTGCTGACGGGGGCGGGCATTCCGAAAGCGCTCTTCACGGGCATTTTCGCCACGTCGCGCGTCGCGGGATGGACAGCGCACGTCCTCGAATCGATGGCGGACCTGCGCATCATCCGGCCGGCATCGAAGTGGACCGGCCCCGAGCCGGGCAAGCAGCCGCTGCCATTAGCCAAGCGATGAGCGCCGAGTACGTTCCGGGCCTCGAAGGGATCATCGCGGCGCGAACCGAGATCAGCCTGGTCGACGGCGCCAACGGCCGCCTCGTCTACCGGGGCTACGTCATCGCCGACCTGGCAGAGGAGATGTCATTCGAAGAGGTCGCATACCTCTTGTGGAACGGCAGCCTGCCCAATCGGAGCCAGCTCGACGCCCTCACAAAAGAGCTGGCAGGCTCACGCGACCTCACCCCTCCGGCCATGGCCACACTTGCGGCGCTGCCCGCTGACACCGATCCCATGGACGTTTTGCGCAGCGTCGTTTCAGTCCAGGGCGTGGAGCACAAGCTGCAGAAGCCCACGATTCCTCTGGCGATCCACGCGACAGCATCTTTCCCGACGATCCTCGCGAGCTTTCACCGGCTCATGCAAGGATTGAAGCCCGTCGAGCCTCGGTCCGACCTCGGCCACGCCGCCAACTACCTGTACATGCTCAACGGGAAAGAGGCGTCGCCGGAAATCGTGCAGGCCCTCAACACGTACCTCGTGCTGCTGGCCGACCATGGCATGAACGCCTCGACCTTCACCGCCCGTGTGATCGCATCCACGGACTCAGACCTCGCCTCGTGCCTGGTGGGCGCGATCGGTGCCTTGAAGGGACCCGCCCACGGCGGCGCGCCGTCGGCGGTGATGGACCAGCTCGAGCAGATCGGCACCGCCGACAACGCGGAGCACTGGATGCGCGAAGCCCGCAAGCAGAAGGTGAGGTTCATGGGTTTCGGCCACCGCGTCTACCGCACCTACGACCCGCGGGCGAAGATCCTCAAGGCGCTCTGCCAGCGGCTCAACCCGAAGTTTTACGAGCTTGCCTCCAAGGTCGAGGAGACCGCCCTCGCTCTGCTGCACGAGGAGCACCCGGAGCGGCCGCAGGCGACCAACGTCGAGTTCTACTCGGCCGGCGTGCTACAGGCGATCGGTCTGCCCACGGAGTACTTCCCGCCGACCTTCGCTGTCTCTCGCGTCGCCGGCTGGTCGGCTCACGTGCTCGAGCAGAGCGCACACAACCGGCTCATCCGGCCCCAGTCGGAGTACATCGGACCCGAACCTCGAAAGCCGGTACCGCTCACCCAGCGGTGAACCCGGAGCGGTGGCGGCGGCCTGACCGGTGACGGTCTCAGAGGTTCGCGTGCCGCACGCGCGGTTGATAGTCATGCTCGCGGCCCTATTCTTCTCGGCCGCCATCCTCTGGCTGACGCGCGGCTACACCTTCTATTTCGACGAATGGGAATTCATCATCAGCTCGCCAGACTGGACCTGGGCCACCCTCCTTCAGCCGCACAACGAGCATCCCGTGATGATCACTCGCGCCATCTATGCGGCGCTGCTCGCGACGGTAGGACTGCGCTCGTACCTGCCGTACATGGCTGTGGTGCTCGCCCTGCACGCCGCGAGTGTCGTGTTGCTCTTCGAGGTCGTGCGCCGGCGATCCGGCGACCTCGTCGCCTTGTCAGCGGCGGCGCTCCTGGTGGTGCTGGGAGCCGGCTGGGAGGACCTGCTGTGGGCATTCCAGATGCAGTTCATCGGCTCCGTTGCATGCGGGCTGGGCATGTTTCTCGCATTGCTGGGTCGACGACGCAGCCGCAACCTCTTCGTCGCCGCCGTCCTCCTGACTGCCTCGCTGATGTTCTCCGGCGCCGGTCTGTTCTTCGGCGTCGCCGCGGTGGTGCAGCTCGCTGCCAATTCGCAAAGGCGTCGCGACCTGGTCTGGTTCGCGCCAACCGGGATCGCCCTCGCCGCGTGGTTCTTTGCTTTCGGACGCAGCAATGAGCAGGGCTTCAACCTATCGCTCGCCGATTTCGCCGCCCTTCCCCTCTACGTGTTGTGGGGTCTCGGCACCAGCGTGGGTGGCCTGATCGGGCAGAGCGGCTGGGTCGCCATGGGTGTCCTCGTCCTGGCCGCGCTCGCAGTCGCCTACGCGTGGTGGAAGGGCGGGGTCGATCAGTTCGGGCTGGGCATCGCAGCCGGCGTCGTCAGCTTTTACGCGGTGACCGGCCTCATCAGGGTGCAGATCGGGTACCAGCAGTCGGGCGCCAGCCGCTACACCTACGTCGCGGCAGTCTTCTGGCTGCTCCTCCTGGGCGATGCCGTTCGACGCGCCCCCTGGCGCGGGACGTGGCGGCCGGCGATCGTGGCCTGCCTGTTCCTGGCCAGTTTCAACAGCGGGGTGCTGCTGTTCGAGTTCGTTGCGGCCAAGGCGATCCAGATGGAGCGCCAGGTCGCCGACTTTCAGGCCCTCGCCGCCGTGCGAGGCGATCCCTGCCTCGACCCGAACGGGGCGGCCGACCCGTTCGTCATGCCGCTGGAGACGAGCCCGGCCCTCTATTACCGGGCGGTCGACCGGTACGGCGATCCGGCTCGATCTCTGCCGGTGATCGACAAGGCCGACTTCGACCAGGCCCGCGCCAACTTGCTGAAGCCCGGCTGTACCTGAAAGTTAGTCGGCGCTGACTTCTAAACTGAGTAGAGATGCCAGGCGATGACTTCGACGTGCTGATCCTCGGGGGTGGAATGGGCGGCTACCCCGCCGCCATCCGCGCCTCCCAGCTGGGTTTGAAGGTCGGGCTGGTCGAGGCCGACAAGCTCGGAGGCACCTGCCTCCACGTCGGATGCATCCCGACCAAGGCCCTCCTCGAGTCCTCAGAGCTCTACCACCGCATTTCGGCGCGCGGGCCCGAGTTCGGCGTCGAGGCCGACAAGGTGCGCTTCGATTACGACCGCATCGCAGCCCGGCGCGACGCGGTCGTGAGCCAGCTTCACAAGGGCGTCCAGTTCCTGATGAAGAAGAACAAGATCGAGGTCGTCGCGGGCAACGGTCGCCTGCGCGACCGCAACACCCTCGAGATCGGGGCGAAGCAGCTACGCGCCAAGAATCTGATCGTCGCGACCGGGTCCACCGTGCGCACGCTGCCGGGTCTCGAATTCGATGGCGAGCTCATCATCTCCTCCGATCACGCCACACTCTCCACGAAGGTCCCCGAGTCGATCTGCATCATCGGCGCGGGCGCCGTCGGGGTCGAGTTCGCGACTCTCTACAGCCAGCTCGGGGTCAAGGTCACAATCCTCGAGGGCCTGGATCGCGTGGTGCCGCTCGAGGATGAGGACGTCTCCAAGGAGATGCTTTCCGCATTCAAGAAGGCCGGCATCGATTGCCGCGTCGGCGTCAAGGTGAAGGGCGCCAAGAAGGCGCGCGGCGGTGTGAGCGTGGAGACGGAGCAAGGCGAGGTCTGGGCTCACCAGCTCCTCGTGGCCGTGGGCCGCTCGCCGCGCTCCAAGGACATCGGGCTGGAGAAGGTCGGCGTCGAGACGCACCAGAACGGGTTCATCAAAGTCGACGAGTGGATGCGCACCTCGGCAGAAGGAATCCACGCGATCGGGGACGTGGTCGGCGGATTTCTGCTCGCCCACGCGGCGGCGCACGAAGGCATGACGGCCGTCGAGGACATCGCCGGCCAGCGCGTCGCCCCGATGGACCAGGATCTGGTTACACGCTGCACCTACTCACATCCGCAGATCGCCTCGGTCGGCCTGACCGAGAAGCAGGCCAAGGAGAAGGGCAACGAGACCAAGACGGGCAAGTTTCCCTTCAGCGCCCTTGGGCGCGCGATCATCCACGGAGAGACAGGTGGCTTCGTCAAGCTCGTCGCGGACGCGAAGACAGGCCAGCTGCTGGGCGCCCATATAGTCGGACCCAATGCCACCGAGCTGATCGCGGAGCCCGCGCTGACACAGCTGTTCCAGGGCGACGCCTGGGAAATGGGTCGCAATATCCACCCGCACCCCACCCTCAGCGAAGCCGTGATGGAAGCAGCCCTCGCCGTCGACGGCCACGCGATCCACATCTGAGCTCCTGATGGCAACCACGGTGAAGACCAAAGGCCCGACCTTCAGTCCCGAGTGGCATTTCCAGGAACCTGTCGCGTGGCGCGACACCGACCTGAATGAGAAGACGCTGAAAACCTGGTTCAACTACATCCTGCTGGGCCGTCAGGTCGACTACAGATTCCAGGTGCTGAACCGGCAGGGACGCGCGCCTTTCATCATCTCTTGCGCCGGGCATGAGGCAGCGCAGATCGGCGTGAGCTGGGGCCTGAAGCCGAAGTACGACTGGGTCTCGCCCTACTACCGCGACGTGGTGCTGTGCCTGCGCATGGGCGTCTCTCCGCTCGACCTCATGCTCTCCGTGTTGGCGAAGCCCGCGGACCCCGCGTCCGGCGGCAAGCAGACGCCGGGCCACTTCTCCGACACCCGGCTCAACATCACCTCTGGCGGCTCGCCGGTGGCCACGCAACTGGTGCGCGGAGCTGGGGTCGCGTACGCGCTGAAGATGGACGGCACCGACAAGGTATTGATGACCTGTTACGGCGAGGGCTCTGGTTCCGAAGGCGATGCGCACGAGGCCTTCAATTTCGCGGCCATCTTCAAGGTGCCTGAGATCTTCGTCTGCGAGAACAACGGCTTTGCGATCTCGACCCCTTTCCGCAAGGAGTACGCGATCGAGTACGCGGCGCAGCGCGCGGCAGGCTATGGATTCCCCGGCGTGACGCTCGACGGCCGGGATCCGGTCACCGCCTACGTCGTGGCCAAGGAGGCGATCGCTCGCGCCCGAGCCGGAGGCGGACCGACCCTCATCGAATGCCTCGTCGACAGGCTGGGCGCGCACTCCTCGGAGGACGATCAGCGGCGGTATCGCACCCAGGAGGAGATCGAGCGGCTCGCGCAGTCGGATTGCTTGGAGCAGTTCAAGAAGCGGCTCCTCGACGAGGGTGTCATGAGCGCCAAAGAAGTTGCGGAGTACGAGGAGCGCGTCAAGGAGGAGGTCTCCAAGGCAACGACCGAAGGTATGGAATCGCCTGACGCGGTTGGCGAAGACGCGCTCACCAACGTGTACGGACTCAATGTGCCGAAAGCGATCGACCCGCCGGAGGGCGCCGAAACCGAAGAGATGAACATGGTTTCCGCGCTTCGCTCGGCTCTGACAGAAGAGATGGAGCGCGACCCGCGGGTCATGGTGCTCGGCGAGGACGTCGGCAAGAAGGGCGGCGTGTTCCTGGTCACAGATGGGCTGTACAAGCGCTTCGGCGAAGACCGCGTAATCGACACTCCACTCGCGGAGTCGTCGATCGCCGGCGTCGCCCTGGGTCTCGCGCTCGCTGGCAAGCGGCCTGTGGCAGAGATGCAGTTCACCGACTTCGCCCACATGGCGTTCAACCAGATCACCAACGAGATCGCCAAGTTCAGGTATCGCAGCGATGGCGATTGGTCGGTGCCCATGGTGGTTCGCGCACCGATGGGCGGTCACGCGCACGGCGCGCTGTACCACTCCCAGTCGATCGAGGCGCGGTTTGCCACTCCCGGATTGAAGATCGTGATCCCTTCCACCCCCTATGAGGCCAAGGGCCTATTGCTGGCGGCGATCCGCGACCCCGACCCGGTGCTCTTCTTCGAGCACAAGCGGCTGTACCGCATGTTCAAGGAGCCGGTGCCGAAAGGCGAGTACCTCATCCCGCTCCAGGTCGCGCGCACCGTGCGCGAGGGGACCACCATCTCGGTCTTCTGCTACGGCCTCATGGTCCATTACGCGATGGAGGCGGCCAAGGCGCTCGATGCGGACGGCGTCAGCGTCGAGATCGTCGACCTGCGCACCGTCTACCCGCTGGACCGCGAGGCGATCATCGCCTCCGCGCGCAAGACCGGCAAATGCCTGGTCCTCTACGAGGACAACTTCACCATCTCGGTCGGATCCGAGGTGGCGGCGCTCATCGCCGACGAGGCATGGCGCTGGCTCGACGCTCCGGTGAAGCGATTGGGAGGCCTCGACGTGCCCTCCATGCCTTACGCGCCGGCGATGGAAGATTTCTTCATGCCCAACCCGGAGAAGATCGCCACCGCCTTGCGAGAGCTCGCGGCGTTCTGATGGCGGGCACCACCCAGCGCGTCGTCATGCCCCAGCTCGGGGAGTCGGTCCACGAGGGCACCATCTCCAAGTGGCTGGTCAAGCCCGGCGACAAGGTGGTCGAGTTCGAGCCGATGATGGAGGTCGAGACCGACAAGGTCGCGACCGAGGTCCCCTCACCGGTGACCGGCGTCCTGAAGGAGATCCTTGCCGCCGACGGAACCACGGTCGCCTCGGGCGGTGAGATCGCGGTGATCGAGTTGGACGGAGCTGACTCGCCCGC
>DASXNH010000266.1:0-2447 GCA_036495195.1 Candidatus Dormiibacterota bacterium | reverse complement strand
AGGCCCGGTATCCGGCCAGTTATTCATCGCGATCACCTGGAGGGCTGATCAGATCGACGGTTTCCTGTTGCCTTTCGGCCACCGGCATTCGCTTCTCGGTCATCCGATTCCCGCCGGGGAGTTGGGCCCCCCTCACGGTCGGCTTACCGAACCACAGGTTCGGACCCCGACGGGGTTACCGCGTTCCGCACGCACGAGCTACGACCGGCGAGGGCGCCCTCTATACCCCGGGGACGGCGGTGCTCATCCCGACCAGAGGCGACTACCGGCCGGGCGTCTGCCGCTTCGCAGCGGCCAGTCCCTGCACCCTGCCGTACATCCCATCGACAGGGATCTCGCTTAATGAGGCATCAACGAGGGTTCAGTAAGCGCCGGGATAAACCGGCCCGGAGAAGGAGATGGAAACGCTCTACATCGAAGTGCTAGCGACACACGATGGCCCCGAGCCGTGCGTCGGCCGTTCGCGAGGGCGGCGGCGAAGCGTCGGTAGGGGTACACGCAGGCTGGGTTATCGAGCCGCGAAATCAGTGGTCCGGGGTGCCGACGCCGTTGAACCAGGCGGAAGGCAACATCGTCGGCGGCGTTATCGCGAGCCGTCGGCGGGCCCTGCGCGGTCTGTGAGCCTGTGCATGCGTGGAGTCTCCGGGCGCGAGAACCGGGAGGTCCCATGGCCGCCCGCCGTCGTGATGGCAGGGCGGGCCGCTCAGGGAAGGCCGAGGTCGTACGCCTGAGATGCACGGTCGTGGGAAGTCGGACAGGCCCGTAGTACCTGCGAACCCGTCGAACAACGCCGGCGTGCCGGCGGCGGAGGCGGGGGAGGAAAGGGGCCTGGGCAAGGGGAACGTGGCCAGCAACACGCGTCCCGGACACAGAGCCGGACAGGGCGCTCCCAGTGCGCTGGATCGCGTGCGCCGAGTCGCACAGCAGGACAAGGACGCACGGTTCACCGCGCTCCTGCATCACGTCGACGTCGACCGCCTCAGAGCGGCGTATTGGGCGCTGAAGCCCAAGGCCGCGCCTGGGGTCGACGGCGTGACGTGGGGGGAATACGGGCTGGATCTCGAAGCGAACCTTCGGGATCTGTACGCCCGTGTTCACAGGGGCGGCTACCGGGCGAGACCGTCGCGGAGGGTGTACATCCCGAAGGCGGACGGGCGGCAGCGACCGTTAGGCGTTGCCGCACTGGAGGACAAGCTCCTCCAGCGAGCCATCGTCGAGGTGCTCAACACCATCTACGAGACGGACTTCCGGGGCTTCTCCTACGGGTTCCGACCCGGGCGCTCACCGCATCACGCGTTGGATGCGCTCGCAACCGGGATCCTGAGCAAGAAGGTGAACTGGGTGCTCGACGCTGACATTCGTGGGTTCTATGACGCCATCGACCACGAGTGGATGTTGAAGTTCCTCGAGCACCGGATCGCGGACAAGCGCGTACTGCGCCTGATCCGCAAGTGGCTGAAGGCTGGAGTGATCGAGAACGGGGAGTGGTCGGAGACGCTGGAGGGAATGGCGCAGGGCGCATCGGTCTCACCGGTGCTGTCGAACGTCTACCTCCATTACGTGTTCGACCTGTGGGCCGACCACTGGCGGCGGCGGCACGCACACGGTGACGTGATCATCGTGCGTTTCGCTGACGACTACATCGTCGGCTTCGAACACCAGGATGACGCGCAACGGTTCCTCGCTGATCTACGCCGAAGGCTGGCGCAGTTCAGTTTGGAGCTGGCGCCCGAGAAGACGCGGCTGATCGAGTTCGGCAGGTACGCCTCCGAGCGACGACAGAAGCGTGGGCTGGGCAAGCCTGAAACGTTCGGGTTCCTCGGCTTCACGCACATATGCGGGAAGACCGACAACGGGCGGTTCATGCTCAAGCGCATCACCGAGTCGAAGCGGTTGCGGGCCAAGCTGCACGCCCTCAAGGGCGAGCTGATGCGACGCCGGCACCTGCCCATCCCCGACCAAGGACGCTGGCTCGCCAGCGTGCTGCGCGGGCACTACAACTACTACGCGGTGCCCGGCAACAGCGACGCGATCCAGGCCTTCCAGAACCAGGCGACCCGGCACTGGCACAAGGCGCTACGGCGCCGCAGCCAGCGCACCCGCCTGACCTGGGAGCGCATGTCTCGCCTCGCGCGACGATGGCTCCCGCCAGCCCGGATCACGCACCCTTGGCCCAACGCGCGATTCAACGCCAGAACCCAAGCCAGGAGCCCAGTGCGCTAGCAGTGCACGCTGGGATCTGCGCGGGGGGCCGCCCGAACCCGAAAGGACCAAGGGCGGTCCCTACCGCGACAGCAATTCGCCCGTCCGGTCTTCCCCGCGCCCGCGGCCGCCCGGACGGAACGAGCCGCCGCTTAGGCTTTCCCACGAGCTTCGCACCCCGCCGACCAAGGGCCGGACGACGCACGTCGAGGCGGGGACAAGCCACCGAGCACGGGCCCGGAACT
>DASXNH010000265.1:0-20115 GCA_036495195.1 Candidatus Dormiibacterota bacterium | reverse complement strand
CTCCTTGCGCCACCCCTTCCTTCGACTCGACTCGCCTGGCCACCGAATCTCTCGCCATAGGCTTCCGGCACAGCCCTCAGACCACAGCAGATGCGCATTCCAGCTCCGCCAGTTGAAGCTGCGTTTCGGTCACACGGTGTTGAAGGAAGAGCTCGGCCCCTTGGGGATAGCGAATCTCGAGCTCAGACTCTCCGAGTGGAGGCGCCACCCGATTCTTGAGGCAGCGCGCAACGGTGCGCAGCCCCACGAGCTGGCCGCGCTCGGTGATCCACTCCGCACGTGAGAAGCCGAGGCTCAGGCTCGAGGCATGCGCGAATGCTCGACTCGGCGCTTCGACCACTCCGATCAGCAAAGTCCCCGAACGGTTCGCTCCCGCTTCCAATGGCCCGAGCCACAGCTCCGGAATCTCGCCCAATAAAAGAATGAAGCCCGCGCCTGCCTTGGCCAGCGCTGTCGCCGCCTCACCCGCATGGTCCGATCGCAGTCGCACCACGGTGAGCGACCGCAGGTCCGCATCGAACGCGAGCAGCGGCCAAGGATCGAATCCGACTCGGTTGTCGATCACCACTGTGTGAGCGAACTCGTGGGTGGCACTAGCGAGCAGAGCGAGTGCCAGCGTGAGCTTGCCGCACGTTGCGGTTCCGGTCAGGAGCGTGAGCCTCCCGAGAGGCAGCCCTCCAATTCCCGTCAGGCGATCGAGTGGTGTGCCACTCGGCCATGGCTGCGGGGGCGGCAGCTCCGCCGCCCTCGTCAGCGCCTGGCTGCCAAAGCGCACCCGGATCGCGCTGATGGCATCGTCTAGTGGGGAGTCCTGCATCTTTTTTAGCCTCCGGGTGAAGACGCAGGAGAGAAGGAGGTGGGCGAAGGCTAGCGAACAAATGTTCGTAAGTCAAGGGCCTCCTTCTATATATGCGGTTGTCCTGGTCCCAGCCCGAAGGGAAAAGAGAAGGCCGGGGCTCATCGGAGACCCCGGCCTTCTGACTGCCGCTACTACTACTTCTTCTTCTTGGCGACTTTCTTGACTTTCTTTACGGCCTTCTTGACGGCCTTCTTCACAGCCTTCTTCTTGGCAGCCATTTTTCTCACCTCCTTCTATTGATCCGAAGATTTGCGAGAAGCTCGCGCGCTTCGCCGACTCATCGAAAGAGGAGAGCCGGGGCTCCACAGAACCCCGGCTCGCACGAACTACAAAACCAAAAAAGAAGTTGTTACTACTTCTTCTTTGCGGACTTCTTGGCGGCCTTCTTGGCAGCCGGCTTCTTCGCAGCCTTCTTCTTAGCAGCCATGTGCATTACCTCCTTCGCGAATTTTGTCGACCCGAAAAATCCCATCGATGAGACCCTTCGGGGTTTGCCGCAGAGCCCCATCGATGAGGTCTCCGTGACATTGGCGGTTGTGCGAAATGGGTCGCGTACTTGTCGCCTCTGTGGTGGCAACCATGCATCGCAACGCCATACAAGTTGTTTAGATACCGGAATGTCACGCGTACGTCAAGGGGTTGTTAAGATTTTTTTTCGTGAAGTGTCCGGTGAAATGCTTCGAGTGCGGCACATTCACGATGTACATGGACCTATCGAAGGACCATCAACACATCGCATGCGAGCGCTGCGAAATTGTTTGGTGCGCGCTGTGCATAAGTCGCATCGAGGTCAAGATTTCACGCGAATGGTTGGCCCAACAACGCGCCGCTCAGCTCAACTGAGCGATCCGATGAGACGTCGCGGATGAGAGTCGTGCTTGGGCACGGCGCATCCGGCAACGCGGCGTCAATGAAGCCCTATGTGGTCGGTTTCAAGCGTCGCGGCATCGATGCCATCGCCGTCGACCTCCCTCGCGGCGGTGCAGAACGCGCCGTCCCCGTCTTCATCAAGGCGTCGGGCCGCGGGCATGACGTGATCGGCGGCGGCCAGTCGTTTGGAGGCAGGGTCGCGAGCATGGCAGCTGTCGAAGCGGACTTCGGCGGGCTGATTCTCTTCTCTTATCCGCTCCACCGGCCTGGATTCACTGACCAGTTGAGGACTGAGCACTTCCCATTGATTCGCTGCCCGACCCTTTTCCTCAGCGGCGACCGAGATCCCTTCGCCCGCATCGAACTTTTGAAGAAGTGGGTGAGGACAATCCCCGACGCGAGGCTCGAGATCTTCGAAGGCCAGGGCCATGGCCTGCTCAAAGTCCTCGACCAGGCCCTCGACGTCGCTACAAAGTTCCTGCACGAGATCAAATGACCGCAAGCCAGCACATGATCATGGCCAACCGCCTGCGATTTCGCGCGATGGTCGACGGGCCCGCCGCCGGAGACATGGTCATCCTCCTCCACGGCTTTCCGGAAGGCGCCGAATCGTGGTCGAGGCAGGTCGACGCGCTGGCACGTGGCGGCTTTCTCGCCGTGGCGCCCGACCTGCGTGGCTACGGACTGAGCGACGCACCGGAGGGCGTGGAGAACTACTCGATCGATCGGCTCGCCGAAGATGTTCGTGCCCTCATCACCTCCTTTGGACGGAGCGCCGCCCACGTGGCCGGCCACGATTGGGGGGCGATGGTCGCGTGGTATTTCGCAGGCAAGCACCCGCAGCTGACGAAGACGCTCACGGCGCTTTCCGTGCCCCATCCCGCAGCGCTCGCGGCCGCCAGCCGTGATGATGCGGACCAGCAGGAGCGCTCGCGCTACGTCGGCCTGTTCCTTATGGAGGGCAAGGCCGAGCAGGTCCTGGCCGCGGACGGCTTCCTGCGTTTCAGGAAAATGTTCCGCTCAGGTGCGGGCGGCGACGCCGTCCCTGAAAAGGTGATCGATCACTTCGTTCGCTCGGTGAGCCGGCCCGGCCGCCTTACCGCTGCCCTCAACTACTACCGCGCCAACCTCGGAGGGGGCGCTGCGTGGGAGTCTCTTGCCGAGATCGGCCCGATCACCATGCCCACGGCCCTGCTTTGGGGCGACCAGGATCCCGCTCTCGGGCGCAGCGCGGCAGAGGCGACCGCGCAGTACGTGGACGGCGAGTACAGGTTCGAGGTGCTGGAGGGCGCGGGCCACTGGCTGCAGTTCGAGCGCCCGACCGAGGTGAGCCAAGCGCTCACCACTGCCGCCAAGTAAGCTGTTTGTGATGCTCCAACGGGAAGATCAGGAGCGGCGCCAGGTCCTGCGCCGTCTCGACGACATCTTGGAGACTCTCGAGCAGCTGAACCTGCACGACAAAACGGAGCTGACCGACTCCGCGGCGGAGCGGCTCGTGATGCTCGGAATCGACGGGCCCCACAGCATTCCCATCCCACAGCTGATCGAGAAGGTGTGGGCGATGCAGCAGCCGTTCCTGACCACCATCGTCGTGGAGCGCCGCCGCCGCCGCCGCCGAAAGATGGACCCGCAGTTCTCGAGCGGCACCGGCCTCGCCTGAGCGGCCGCATTTGAACTTCTTCGGCCCGACGGTTCTTCTACTGATGTTCGGCCTGATGGTCCTCTGGCGTCGAGCGCGCTGAGCCCAGCCGACTGGCTCGCTCTCTTCCAGCGTATCGGCGGGTCGGTCCGCGACGTCGTGCTGCCACTCGCGGGGACTGAAGCCGGCCGCGCGCCGCTAACAGTCGGCGCGGGCGGCGACAGGACCATGGAGCTTGATCGAGCGGCAGAGGCGGTTGTCATGGGCCGGCTCGAGGGCGTGGCGGACGATGGCGAGCGTTTCTCCGTTCTCTCGGAGGAGATCGGACCTCGCAGCTTCGGTGCCAACTTTCCTCTCGTGCTCGTCGATCCCGTCGACGGCAGTCTCAACGCCAAGCAGGGCCTTCCGTTCTTCGGCCTGATGCTCACGCTCCTCGAAGGTCCGACGGTTGCGGACACGGTTGCCGGGTACGTGCTGAATCTCGTCAACGGCGAGGAATGGAAGGCAATCCGCAATCAGGGGGCTTGGCGGGATGGCGAACCCTTCAAAGTTCAATCTCCGGAGGACGCCGGCCATATCCGCCTGATCGCGCTCGAGAGCAACCCGCGCTCGCTCGTCGCAGCGCAAGGACTGGTCGCGAGCTCGAGCAAGGTTCGCATCCTTGGCTCGATGGCGCTCTCGATTGCGCATACCGCCGCCGGCGCCTTCGACGCCTTTTGCGCGCCCGTTCCGATGCGCGTCTTCGACATGAGCGCGAGCATCCTCATCCTTGCCGAGGCGGGCGGCGTCGCCACCGATTTGAAGGGGGGAGCGCTGGGCAGCCTCACGTGCAATCTGGAGACCAGGACGACGCTGCTGTGCTCGCCCAGCGCCGAGCTGCATGCCGCAGCGCTCAAAGCGGTGGCAAGGAGCAGGTGAACTTCACCCCACGCACAACCGTCTTCGTGATCCTCAGCTTTGAGGGACCCGATCTCTACAGCCAGGCCGGCGGTCTTGGGGTCCGCGTGAAGGGTCTTGCTCGATCGCTCGCCCAACAGGGTTACGAGACACACCTCTTTTTCTGCGGCGACCCCGATCTGCCTGGCGAAGAAACGCACGAAGCCGGGTACCTTCATTACCGCCGTTGGTGCCAGTGGATCTCCAAACGTCATCCCGGAGGCGTGTACGACGGTGAGGACGAGAAGGTCCGCGATTGGAACTCGAGCCTGCCACTGAGCCTCATCAACCAGGTCATCGATCCGTCGGTCGCGTCCGGTCGCAATGTCGTTGTGTTGGGAGAGGAGTGGCATACGTCGGCATCGATGAACCTCATCTCGGACTCGCTGTACTACCGAGCCCTCCGAGACCGGGTCGTCATGTTGTGGAACGCCAACAACACGTTTGGGTTTGATCGCATCAACTGGGGCGCCCTTGCCTTCGCGACAACGATGACCACGGTCAGCCGCTACATGAAATTCAGGATGTGGGAGTCGGGCCAGAATCCGTTGGTCATTCCCAACGGAATCCAGCGCTCGTCCATTCACGACGCGGATCCCATGGCGGTCGCTGAGATCCGGGCCGCCGCTTCCGCCGACCACCTCTGCTTCAAGATCGGCCGCTTCGATCCCAACAAGCGGTGGTTGATGGCGGTCTCCGCCGCCGGCTATCTCAAGCGCCACGGCGCGCGCGTAAAGCTCGTGATGCGCGGTGGACGTGAGCCGCACGGAGGCCAGGTCCTGTCGCACGCCGAGCACCAGGGCCTGACGCTGGTCAGCGTGAAAGCGCCGGGTGAGCCGGCGGGCCTCGCAACGATTCTTCGGGACAACCCTGACGCTGACGTGATCAACCTCACGAGCTTCGTCTCGGACGACGTGCTCGGCGTCATCTATGCCGCCAGCGACGCGGTGCTTGCGAACTCCGGCCACGAACCGTTTGGCCTGGTGGGCCTTGAGGTGATGGCGGCGGGCGGACTCGCGGTGACCGGCTCGACCGGCGAGGACTACGCACACGCATACCGGAATGCGCTGGTGATGGAGACCGACGACCCGATCGAGCTGGTCACAGCGCTCAACCTCTTGAAGGAGCGGCCGAAGGTGGCGGCGGCGATTCGCCGGCGCGGCCGGGTTACCTCTCGGCAGTACGTTTGGGAGAAGGTCATTGAGGAGCTCTTGCTGAAGGTGGAGTACGCGGCCGCGCAGCAGGCGGTCAGAATGCCGGCGGCCGAGCCCGAGTCGCCCAGGACTCCACGACGGCCGGCGCGCAAGACGACGGCCCCACGTGGCTGAGAACCTCGTCGTTTACACCGTCGTGCATCAGCCACGGAGGCTGAGGCTGCCCGCCAAGGTCATCCCGCCAAGGACGTCACCGGAAGCGATGCCCGACTTCGTGTTCGACGAGGCCATGAACCGGCGCTACTTCGAGAAGGTGGCGACCTTCTCGTACCTCCCCGCGAGCAAGATGTTCCGCGATCTGGCCAAGCGTGGCTGGAAGATGTCGATTGGCTTCAGCAACTCGTTTCTGCTCCAGGCCGAGGCGTGGTCGCCGAAGGTGCTCGAGTCCTTCAAACTGCTGTGCGCGAGCCCCAACGTCGAGGTGGTCTGCGTCGAGCCGTATCACTCGTGGCTGTTCTACCTCGACATCGTCGCTTTCAAGGAGGCGATGGTTCAAGCGCGGGAGCGGCTCGAGGCGCTGTTCCAGAAACCGGTGACGGTTACCGATACCACCGAGATGTTCATGTCGAACGATGTCTACTTCGCGCTTCAGCAGTGCGGCTTCACCGGGGCCTTTATGGAGGGCAGGCCGTGGCAGATGGGGTGGCGCGAGCCCACCCACGTTTATCGCTACCCGCTCCAGCGCATGGCCCTGCTGTGCCGACATCGCGACCTCTCAGATGACGTCGGCTACCGGTTCTCCAATCGCAGCTGGTCGGAATATCCGCTCACCCCCGAACGCTACGCCGGTTGGATTCGCGACACCTGGGGCGACCTGGTCACGCTGGGCTGGGACTTCGAGACCTTCGGCGAGCACCATCACGCGAACACCGGAATCTTCACCTTCGTGCCCGCGCTCGCCGCGGAGCTGAAGAGCCGGAAGGTGAGGATGGTCCTGCCGTCGGAGGCGATTGCCGAGCTGGGCGATCGCGGCTTCGAGGTTCCCGTCAGCGAGTACGGGACGACATGGGCGGGCGAGGGCGGCATGGAGTTCTTCCTGGGTAACCATGCGCAGCAGGGCATTTTCCGTCTGATGCACCACGCATACAACAAGGCGAGGCTGACCGGCGACCCGCGATTCGTCGAGATGGCGAAGTGGCTCTTGCAATCCGACAATCTCCACCTCATCCAGTGGTTCAGCAAGCAGGGTCCGGAGGCGGAGGTGAGCGCGTACTTCACTCCGGATGAGTGGTGGCAGCTCGGCGCGCTTGGCATTCTGCGTGAGCAGCAGCGCGTTTACGTGAACTTCATCAGAGCGCTCGACGAGTGGGCGAAATGACGGCCGACCCCGCATCGCTGGGATGATTGACGGATGAAGCCCCTGCACGTCGCTTTCGTCTGGCACATGCATCAGCCGTACTACAAGGACGACCTGACCAACACGTACCTGCTTCCCTGGGTGCGCCTCCGCTCCGCCAAGGACTACTACAAGATGCCGGCGCTGCTCGACGCGTACCCCAAGGTGAGGGCGACGTTCAACCTCGTCCCCTCGTTGCTGGCGCAGATCGAGGACTACGGGAACGAGGAGTCGGTCGACCTGTTCTTGAACCTCAGCCGCCGCAACGCCGAGGACCTATCAGGCGAGGAACGCGAGTTCGTGCTCCGCTGGATGCGCGAATCGCCGCGTGCGCTGCGTGTGCAGCAGTCGCCCCGGTACCTCGAGCTGGCTTCACGGCCCGTCGATGCGCAGTTCACGATCGGTGACCTGCGCGACCTGCAGGTGTGGTTCAACCTCGCGTGGTGCGACCCGGCGTGGGCCGAGTCCGATCCGCGCCTCGCGGAGCTGAAGCGCAAGGACCACGACTTCGCCGAGGCGGACAAGGAGCCTCTGTTCGAAGCGCAGATGGAGATCATGCAGCTGGTCATCCCGAAGTATCGGGAGCTGGCCGACCGGGACCAGATCGAGCTGACCTTCTCTCCGTACTACCACCCGATCCTCCCCCTGCTGGGTCACGTCGACTCGGCAAGAACCGCGAATCCACAGCTGCCTCTGCCCGAGCGGCATTTCTCGCACCGCGAAGATGCCGAGCGCCAGATCGAGCTCGGGCAGGGCTTGTTTGAGCGGCTGGTCGGCCGCAAACCGAAGGGCATGTGGCCTTCGGAGATGGCCGTGGGGGAGAGCGTCGTCGGCATGGCCGTGAAGGCGGGCATCGATTGGATGATCAGCGATGCCGAGGTGCTGGCCCGTTCGATCGACGGGCATTTGTCGCCGGAGCGCCTCTACCAACCCCACCATGTGGACCGCGAGGGCCGCTCGATAGCGATGGTGTTTCGCGACTCCAACCTTTCCAACGTCATCGGCTTCGACTACCAGCGGATGTCGTCGATCGACGCCGCCAGAGACCTCGTCGGCCGGCTCAAGCGAATCCGCGACCAGCAGCAGGACAATGACTTCCTGGCCGTCGTTGCGCTCGACGGTGAGAACGCATGGGAGTTCTATCCACGCGATGGACACGATTTCCTGAACGCTCTCTACACAGAGCTCGAGGCGTCGCAGGAGATCGTCACCACCACCGTCAGCGACTTTCTGCAGGAGCATCCCGCACGCCAGCAGCTCCACCGCCTTCACACGGGAAGCTGGATCGGCGCGAGCCTCGATACCTGGATTGGCGACCCCGAGCACAACATCGCCTGGGACCTGCTGGCTGAGACTCGCGACTGGCTCGAGGACCAGCTGCGTCAAAGACCGAAGGAATCGGAGCAGGCCGCGCTGGCCTGGCGCGAGATCCTGATCACCGAGGGCAGCGATTGGTTCTGGTGGTTCAGCCGCAAGCACGACTCGGGCATGGACCCCATCTGGGACAACCAGTTCCGGCTCCACCTCCGCAACGTCTACAAGCTGATGGGGCAGCGACCGCCCGCGCGCCTCTTCCAACCGATCATCGAGCGCGCCAGCACCCCGGAACGTGGTGTGCCCTCGATCAGCATCAGCCCGACATCGATCAAGGACCCGTCGTGGAACCACGCGGGTTACTTCCTGGTGGGCTCGGGATTCGGCGCCCTGCACAGGCCTGCGGGAGTCGTCGAGCGCGTCTTCTACGGCTGCGACCACGAGCGACTTTATTTCCGGATCGACACGCCGCGGACCCCGGCTGAGCTCGATGCCCAGAAGATCGAGTTCTGGATCTACTGCTCGGGAGCGCCCGCAGCCGACGGAGGGGGAAGCATGGACCTGCCGCTGCCGGTCGCGGCTGCGGCGGAGCTGGGTTTCGAGCCGGCTCATGTGATCCGGATCGTGCCCCAGGCGCAGGGCGGCGCCGCCGTCACGGTGGCGCGGGTCGTCGAGCCGCAGACCAGGGCGGAGCCCGAGACCAGCTGGGAGGTCCCCGACCCGTTTTTCCTTTCGGTGCCGTTCACGCACCTTGCCAAGAGGGAAGGGGACACGCTGGAGTTGGCGCTCGTGGTCAGTCGCGAAGGCCGTGACATCGAGCAGGTGCCACCCAACGGCTCACTCGGATTGCGCATACCCGGCGACCCGCAGCCGGTTGAGGTCACCGAGTCCCGCCGCCTGAAGCTGCTCATCGCCACAGCGGAGCTCGTGCCGTTCGCGAAGTCGGGCAGCGTGGCCGATGTCACGGCCGCCCTTTCCAAGGAGCTTCACCGGCTCGGTCACGACGTGAGGCTCGTGATGCCGCGGTACCGGCAGATCGACATCGCCCGCAACGGCCTCAAGCCGGTGGTGACCGATCTGCAAGTGCCGCTGGGCGCACAGACGCTGGCGGCGACGATCTTCGAGGGCCGTCTCGGTGAGATCGTCGTCTACTTCGTCGACTGCCCATCCCTTTACGACCGGGACGGCATTTACGGGTTTGGCGACGACGACGCGAGGTCGGTCTTTTTCAGCCGCGCTCTGCTCGAGATGCTCGAGCCGCTGAAGTTCATGCCCGACGTGATCCACGTCCACGACGCCTTTGCGGCGCTGGTGCCCAACCTGATCGAGCGGGTCTATGCGGAAGGACCGATTGGCGAGATCGCGACCGCCCTCACCATTCACAATCTGGCGGAGCAGGGCAAATTCGGCTTCGGCGCTCTGCAGCTGGCCGGGCTGGAGCGATGGGGCCTGTTGCGAGCCGGTATCCCTGGCCTGGACGACGTCGTCAACTTCCTGGGGCGCGGCATCCACTTCGCCGACGTCGTCAACACCGTGAGCGAAACCTATGCGAAGGAGATCCAGACGCCCGAGTACGGCGAGGGCCTCGACGAGCTGCTGCGAACCCACGCACACAAGCTGCACGGGATCATCGACGGCATCGACTACGAGCTCTTCGACCCCGAGCACGATCCCAACATCCCGCATCACTACTCGGCGCTGGCGCCAGAGGCGAAAGCGCTCGACCGAGCTGAGCTGCGGACAGAGCTGAAGCTGGCGCACTCCGACAAGCCGCTGTGCGCGATGGTGTCAAGGTTTTACGACGTGAAGGGCCTGGACCTGGTCGAGCAGGCGATGCCCGCCATCATGGACCTGGGCGTGCAGGTGGTTGTCGTCGGCGCGGGCGACCGGCGATACGAGGACATGTTCCGGCGATGGGCGGCGGAGAGGCCGAAGCAGGTGGCCGCTGCGATCGGGTTCGACTCAGCGCTGGCGCAGCGCGTCTATGCCGGCGCCGACATGCTCTGGATGCCTTCGCGCTTCGAGCCCTGCGGCCTCGCGCAGCTGATCGCGCTGCGCTACGGCACCATCCCGGTCGTGCGCGCCACCGGCGGCCTGGCCGACACCATCAAGGATTACGACCCGGTGGCTGGGACCGGAAACGGCTTTCGCTTCGAGGCGTACAACCCGTGGCAGCTCTTCGGCGCAGTGGTCAGGGCAGCAGAAACGTACAGGCATCCCTCGCTGTGGGCCTGGCTGATCCGCCGGGCGATGACCGAGGACGTCTCGTGGTCACGCTCGGCGGAGAAATACGTTCAGGTGTACCTGGCGGGCATCGGAGCGCGGCGGGAGCGTCGTGGCGTATCGACCGCCCCGGTGGGAAATTAGCCGCCGGTAACGGCTGACTGGCCTAGCCGCCCCAGTCGGGAAGCAAGCGCAGCTGCTCCACCCGCCTCGCCCCCGGCGCATACGCGGTGTTGAAGTAGTCGATCACCATTCGCCTCGCTGAGAACTCCGTGGCGATGTGCCGGATCGAAGCCCGCATCATCTCCACCCACCGCTGCGGGATCCCGTTCTCGTCCCGCTCGAAGTAAGCAGGCACCACCTCGCGCTCCAGCAGCCGGTACAGGTTCTCAGCCTCGGCCTGGTCGTCCACTCCTTGACGATCCAGCGTGGCGCCTGAGGGAATGGCCCACCCGAGCTCCGGCCTGTAGCCCTCATCCCACCACCCGTCGAGGATGCTCACGTTGAGCACTCCGTTGGCGCCTGCCTTCATGCCGCTGGTGCCGCTGGCCTCCAGGAATCGCCGCGGGTTGTTGAGCCACACGTCGGCGCCGCGCACCAGGTGGCCCGCCAGCTCGATGTCGTAGTCCTTCAGAAACGCGATACGTGGCTGCTGGCGCGCGAAAGCGACCACATCCGCGGCGATGTCCTTGCCCGGCTGGTCAGCGGGGTGCGCCTTGCCCGCGAACAGGAACTGCACGGGGTGCTTGGCGCTGCGCAGCATCTTGGTGAGCCGCGGCGAGTCCTGCAGCAGTAGGTTCGCCCGCTTGTAGGGTGCGAACCGCCGCCCGAAACCAATCGTGAGTGCGTCCACCTCGAGGTCGGCCGTGTGCTCCGAGCGCTTGCGCGCGACGTCGAGCAGCCGCCGCTTGAGGTCGACGTGGATCGACCACAGCTCGGCTGCTGGGATCTCGAAGACCGCCTCCCACCGGCCATCGGTGCCGTCGAGGTCCCACCAGTCGGGGCCGACGAACCGTCGAAGGAGATCTCTTATCTCCGGCGCCACCCACGTGGGCATGTGAACTCCGTTGGTAACCGACCCGATCGGCACCTGGACCTCAGGCAGACCTTTCCATGCGTCCTTCCAGAGCCGCTTCGACACGGTGCCGTGGAGGCGGCTCACACCGACCGCCTGGTCCGCGAGACGCAGCGCTGCGTAAGTAGTGCACAGCCGCTCGCGGGGATCGCCTGGGCGCTGCCGGCCCAGGTCCATGAACCGATCGAACGAGATACCGACCTCGTTGAGGTATGGACCGAGGAGATCCCACACCAGGCCGGGCTCGAAGTAGTCGCTGCCCGCCGCGATCGGCGTGTGTGTCGTGAACACGATGCCCGCGCGGGCAACGAGGCGAGCTTCCTCGAGCGTCATCCGGCGCGAGGCGCGCAGCTCGCGGATCCGCTCAATCGCGCACAGGAAGCTATGGCCCTCGTTCAGGTGGTACACGCCCGCCACCATGCCCAGCGCGTGAAGAGCTCGCACGCCGCCGATGCCGAGCACGATCTCCTGGCGAAGCCGCCGGTCAGGCTCGGGCACGTACAGGCGGTCGGTGATCGACCGAAGGTCGGGCGGGTTGGCTTCGAGGTCGGTGTCGAGCAGGAACAGCGGTACCCGGCCGACCTGCGCCCGCCACACGGCGATCTTGACTGTGCGGTCGCCGATCGGAGCCTCGACCTCGACGCCCTCGACCTTCTTCACCGGAAGGTCGATGCCGCGGTGCTCGGAGTACACCTCCACCTGGCGGCCGGCCACGTCGATGTCCTGGCGGCCGAACCCCTGCTTGTACAGGAGGCCGACGGCGACGAGGGGCAGGCCGAGGTCGCTGGTGGCCTTGAGGTGGTCACCGGCGAGCACGCCGAGGCCGCCCGAGTAGATGGGCAAGCACTCCGCGAGGCCGAACTCGAGCGAGAAATAGCCGATCATGAGTGGAGCCTTCGCGTTCATGAAGGCAGGGTTCCGGTCGTAGTACTCGCGGTAGGTGGCACGCGCATCCTCGAGCGCGGCTTGGGCCTCGGGCTTCTCCAGGGCCTTCGCCACGCCCTCCTCGCCCAGCTGAGAAAGCAGCAGCACCGGGTTCTGCCGGGTCGCCTCCCAGCGCTCTGGATCCAGAACTCGGAAGGCGGCCTCGATACGCGGTTCCCAGGTCCAAAGCAGGTCGTAGGCGAAGCGGTTCAGCTCCTCCAGCATCGAAAGGCGGTGGTCGAGTTCTTCCAACATCGACTTACGATGGTATCGACTGCGATGACTGGGGCATGAAAGCGGTAGTCATGGCAGGGGGCGAAGGCTCTCGCCTCCGACCGCTCACCAGCCGCCAACCAAAACCACTGGTGCCGGTTGCCGGGCGCCCGATCATGGAGCACATCCTGCTTCACCTGCGGCGCAACCAGATGCACGATGTGGTCGCCACCGTGCAGTATCTCGGCGCCTCGATCCGCAACTATTTCGGCGACGGTTCGGAGCAGGGCGTGGCGCTGACCTATTCGGTCGAGGACTCACCTCTGGGCACTGCAGGATCGGTGATGCTGGCGCGCCAACAGCTGCCCGAGACGTTCGTCGTCATCTCCGGCGATTCGCTCACCGACATCGACCTGGTGGCGGCCGCGCGCTTCCACCGGGAGCGCCGTGCCCTCGCCACCATCGTGCTCAAGCCGGTGCCGAATCCGCTCGAGTACGGAGTGGTCGTCGTCGACGAGGGTGGTGCGGTGCAGCGGTTCATCGAGAAGCCGAGCTGGGGCGAGGTCATCTCCGACCTGGCCAACACCGGCATCTACATCCTCGACCCGGCGGTGTTCGATTTCTTCCGGCCTGGCGAGGTCACCGATTGGTCGGGCGATGTGTTCCCGGCGCTGCTGAAGCAGGGCGAGCCGGTCTTCGGCTGGGTGGCTCCCGGCTACTGGGAGGATGTCGGTAGCCACAGCGCGTACGTCAAGGCCAACTTCGACTGCCTCGAGGGCCGCGTCAAGGTCGACATCCCGGGCGAGAGGGTGGGGGAGTCGATCTGGATCCACCCCGAAGCCGAAGTGGCTCCGCACGCCCGCATCGACGGACCTGCACTGATCTGCGCCGGGGCCAAGGTGAGGGCAGGAGCGTGGGTCAATGGGCCGTGTGTGGTCGGTGGTTACACCACCATCGACACCGGGGCGAAGGTCTCTAACTCGATCCTGTGGGACCACAGCTACATCGGCGAGAACTCCCGCCTAAGGGGCGCCGTGGTGTGTCGTTCGGTCACGGTCAAGAACGGCTGCTTGCTCGAGGAGGGCAGCGTGATCGGCAACGAGGTGGTGCTCGGCACCGGCGCGACCGTCAACCCCAACGTCAGGATCTGGCCCAACAAAGAGGTCGAGCCCGGAGCCGTCGTGCACGAGTCGATCATCTGGGCCGGCTCGTGGAAGCGCGGCCTGTTCACGTCCTATGGTCTGACCGGCTTGACGAACGTCGAGTTCACTCCTGAGTTCGGAGCTCGCCTGGGCGCGGCGGTCGGGGCGCTCAGCCCGAAAGGCACGGAGATCGCCATCTCGCGCGACTACACGCGTTCCGCCCGCATGATCCTCCGCGCGGTGACCTCGGGAATGATCTCGTCCGGCGCCAACGTCACCGACCTGTCAGTGCTGCCGGCGCCCGTGGCGCGGTACTGGGCCCGCCACACCCACGTGTCGGCCGTGCACGTCCAGACGTCGCCCGTGGATCCGCGATCCGTGGACATCCGCATCTTCGACGACCACGGGCTCGACCTCGACAAGCGCGTTGAACGAAAGCTCGAGAGCCTGTATTTCAGAGAGGACATCCGGCGCGTGTCGCATTACGAGATGGGTCGGATCATCCGGCGCGATGGCCAGACGGACCGCTACGTCGAGGAGATCCTGAGCAAGGTCGACCTTGAGGCTGTGCGCGGTGGGGCGTTCAAGGTGCTCGTCGACTACAACAACGGGGCCGCGGCGCTGGCGCTGCCGCGGATTCTTCAGGAGATGAGCGCGACAGTCATTCCGCTGAGTGCTGCGCCGGCCGAGATAGTCGTGGAACAGGATGCCTCGTCCTTTTCCGCCCACCTCAAGGAGATGGGCGTGATCGTCTCCGCCGTCAAGGCGAGGCTTGGGGTGTTCATCGACACGCCTGGCGAGCGGTGCTTCCTGATCGATGAGACAGGCGAGGTGCTGAGTCACGACGAGGCGTTCGCTGTCGTGGTGCAGCTCGCCCTGAGCAGCAAGCCGGGGCTGGTCCTCGGTCCGGCGTCTGCCTCTCTGGCGTTCTCGATGATCGCCGAGCAGATGAACAGTCGCTTCGTGCCGACGAAGATCACGCCGGGTGCCGTGCTCCGCGCGGCCCAGCACGCCGACACCGTGGTCGCTTCGGATGGGGCGGGGGGATATTGCTGGCCTGATTTCGCGGTGTCGTTCGACGCCATCTTCACCACGGTGCGACTCCTCGAGCTGCTGGCCCACACCGGCGCATCGCTGCGAAGCCTGCGCAACAAGGTCCCGGCGGTCGCGCACAAGGCGGCGGTCGAGTTCTGTCCGTGGGAGGTCAAGGGCCGCGTGATGCGGACGATGATGGAAAAGCACATCAAGGACAGAGTTGACCTGACCGACGGGGTCAAGGTGTTCGTCGATGGCGGTTGGGTGCTGGTGGTGCCGGACGCCGACCGTCCCGAGTACCACATCATTGCGTCGACACTCGACCCCGTGAGATCGGCGGCGCTGGTCGAGGAGTACTCCGCCCTCGTGCGCTCCGTGGTCACCGAGATGGCCCCCCAGGCCGAGGGCGTGGTCGAAACCTAGTCAGCGGTGAGGAGTGCCGGTTTCTGGCTGTCCGGACGTCAATCACATTGAAGTCCCCGTCCAACTCGGCCAGCAAGGAGACCAGACGCCATGCGCCGAATGTTCATCGCTTTTTCGTCGGCGGCACTTCTCAGCGTGGTCAGCAGTCCTGCGGCAGCAGCGGCCTCATCCATGACCGGCGAGGCTTTCGCTGGAACTCTCAACTACCCCCAGTCGTCGGTGACCACCTGCGACGCCACCACGATCGCCATCCACTATGGCTCGATCAACCAGCCGGCGACCGGGCCCTATCCCGGTTTCTACCGCGAGACGGGCAACGTCGTCCTCACGAATGGCGTGATCACCGGCTGGAGCGCCAGCTGGTCAGTCGCCGCCACCGCGACGGATGAACCGTATGTGGGCGGCACCAAGACTCTGCAGACCGCCGGCGGCGGGGCAGCCACCTGCGCGGCCACGGGAGCCTCAACGACCGCGGCCCTGACCGCGACCCTCCAATACAGCGCAGACGTGGCGTGCTGCGGTGCGCCGCCTGCGGGCACTGCCGCGTTCGTCGGACCCGACTCGGGTGTGGCAACAGTCTCGCTAACGTTCGACACGGCCGCGAAAACCGGCACCTTCAACGAGGCTTTTGGCGTTGTGGCCTCGGAACCCGGATGCGATACGACCGGGACCGGCCACGACAGCGATGAATGCGACCAAGCCCCGAAACGCCATCACCACCAGACGCCAGCCCGCTAGGGGCTAGGTTCGTTGCTCGCGCTAACCTAATAGGCCGGAAGCGGGTGCCGCTTCCGGTCTATCGCGGGAGTAGCTCATCTGGCAGAGCGCGACCTTCCCAAGGTTGAGGTAGCGGGTTCGATCCCCGTCTCCCGCTTTGTTCACCCTCGCGGCGCATTGCGCCTCTCGGGTTCACAGAAGTGGGCGACGTGGGCCAGATTTGAACGTCCGGCGCGCCACGAGCTCGCCGGTTGCGCTCCACCAGGCTCAATCAGCACGCGTGCCGAGCTCAGCTACGCGAGATCACATTGGCTTGGGGCCGGCCAGCAGGGCCGGCCAGGCGATCACCGCCAGCCCGCCGGCGATGCACACGACGCCGACCACGCGGGGAAGCAGTTCACCGCGGCGAACGTTCTTCTCCAGGAAGAAGATCGCGGCGATGGCCGCCATCCACGCGATGTTCATCAGTCCCACCACCGCGAGAACCGCCATCAGCGCCCAGCAGCAGCCCAGGCAGTACAGACCGTGCGACGAGCCTGCTCGAATCGCTCCAGTGGGTCCGGCGGCGAAGTTGTGCGTGAGTAGGAAACCCAAGGGCGAGCGGCACGCGCTCAGGCACGCGTTCTTGAGGGGTGTGAACTGGTACACACCGGCGAGCACGATCACAACCCCGCCCACGCGTGGCAGCCAGGACGGCGCGGGGATCCACATCTGGTTGAAGGCTTGCAAAACCAACAGCGGAACCAGCCCGGCGGCCGTCCAGACAAGGAGGTAGCCGAGCACAAACGCGGTGGTCGGCAGGACCCCCTCGCCGCGCGAGCGCGACATGGACGCGTACGCCAGGACCATCGGTGCTACCGATGGAAACATCATCGCGACCATCATCACGAGCCAGGTCACAAGGAACAGGCCGGCGCTCATCATCGCCACGCCGCCCATACCCATCGAGGCGGACTGCATGACGGTGAACAGCCAGGCGGCCGCAGCGCATATCAGCAGCGCCGCGATGATCGCTGCGCTGACCGGCGTCGGAACAGGTGCAACCCGCGCCGAGGGTGGTTGCACGCCGATGCTTAGGCGGACCAGCGGAACGGAGCTGAAAAGGCGCTCCTGCCGCTGGTTTCGAACTCCAATCCGAAAGCCTTGATATGGCCCTCGGCCGGCCGGGCGACGGTGAGTGTTGTGTTCGATGGGTGAAACACGTTGACCAGCTGAGTCGGCTCGGTCAGCCCCTCGGGCGTGTAGTCGTCGACCTCGACGTGGATGTCGCTTCCAATCTTTACGCCGTGGTGGCCGCCCTTCTCGTGAAACTCGATGGGCTGCTGCTCGACACCCAGCACCTTGCCGACGAGCGGCGCCAGGCCGGCCATGGGGCCTCCCATGGCGCCCGAGAAGACACCGGCCAGCTTGTCCATCTGCTCCTTGGATGCTTTGTCGTCGATGATCAACCCGAGCTGCCAGCCGCCGTCGAGCATTTTGGCCGGTGCATCGGCGACCAGCGACACGTTGTGCCCGCTGACGTCAACGCCGTCGATCTTGCCATTTTGGATGTGGTAGTTGAGGATCACGCGGCAGCGGTCCTGGGTCGCGGGCGCCCCAAAGCTGGTCACAGAGCATGGGCAGGCAAAACTGCAGTTGCAGCTCTCAAAGTAGGTCCCCTCGATCTTCCAGGCCATGCTCAAAGCCCCCTTATGCGTCTTTCCGCGAACTCGTAGAGGGTACTACGACATTTACGTTCGGGGACGCCGAACATCGGTTTGAGCGTCAACCCGGCTCGTAGGGGACGAGCTTGCTGGATGCAGCCACGGATTGGGCCAGGAGGTATGTACCAGGAGGCTGCGAACCTGTCGCAGCTCGGGGTTAAGCTGCCCGTCAGGTCGATGTGAAGGCTCGTCGCGGCCTTATTGGCAATGGAGCACAGGTGTGGAGGTGTGTTATGCGGAAGACCGCCAAGGGTGGCTTTGAGATCACGGATTGGAAGGAGACGCCGGCGGGCGCGTCGACGGGGCCCAGGGTGACGCGGGCGACGGTGAAACAGAAGTTCACCGGGGACATCAAGGGGACCGGCACCACCGAGTACGTCATGGTCTATCGCCCCGACAAGACTGCCGAGTATTCCGGGGTCCAGCTGATCAGCGGCTCACTCGGTACTCGGAAGGGATCGTTTGCGCTCTTGCTTCGGGGAAAGTTCGACGGCAAGCAGGCGGTGACCAAATGGTCGGTCGTCCCAGATGCCGCCAGGGGCGGTCTCAAAGGCTTGACCGGATCAGGTGGCTTCTCGGCCCCGATGGGAAGCAAGGGCCGATATGAGCTGCTCTACGACGTTGCCGACTGAATTTCGGCCTCCGGTCAGGTTCGCGATATGGCCCGAACCTCGACCGGAATGCGGAGGGAGCGGGCGAGCCAGCCCATGGCCACTGTCGCGATGACTCCAGGAATGAATGCAAACAGCGCTCGGCCGCTCGCGTCCCAAAGAGCCCCGGCGATAAGCGGCACCACGAACGCGATCCCGTACTGGATCGTGAACACGGCGGCGCTCATGCGATGGACGTCGCCCGCGGCCGCGAGCCTGGGCGGCAGCGTCAGGGTGATGATCAAGGCGAGCGCAGTCGCGACGCCCAGCAGGAGGGCCCACCCGACCACCCAGGGCCCGGGCGTGACGACGATGCCGACCTGCGCGACGCCCATCAGGGCCGCTGACCCGATGAAGCCGATCCGGCCGGTCAGTTGGCTCCAGACCGCCACGGCGGGAGCGGTCAGCAATTGGCCGGCGTTGAGAAGCGCAAGCGTCGGGGTGATGAGGTCGTGCCGGCCAGTCTGGTCGAGATAGTCCGGGATAAAAGCGTTGGCGCCGAAGTAGACGGCCGACGCCACGCCGATGACGAGGCCAAGCCGAAGGGTCTCGCCCTCGAGCCAGCTTGGCCACCAGCGCGCCGGTACGACCCGGCGCTGGCGCGCTGGTGCGGCCAGCGCGATGGCAATGGCGCTGACGGCGACGACTATCGACCACAACGCCAGCGCCAGGTGCCAGTCTCCGTGCGCGATCGGCAACACCCCGACCGGTGTCGTCAACGTCACGGCTAGAGTCTCGCCGATCAGGATGCCGTTGCTGTAGACAGCGGTCGCGATTGCGATGCGCCTCGGGAACCACTCGCGTACCAGGGACGGAAAGGCGGGCTGGCTCACGGCGACGCCGAGGCCCATGAGGAAGGTCGCCGAGAAAAGAATCGCCGGACTCGAGGCCGCTCCGCGCAACGCACCGAAGACGGCGACGAGGCCGAGCCCCGTGATCAGCGCGCCACGAAGACCGAGCTTGGCGATGAGCAGGGCGCCAGGTACCGATGCGAGGGCCAGTAGCAGGACCGGCAGAGAGACCAGCGCCCCAATCGCCTTCTCATCGAGGTGCAGGTCGCGGTGGATCAGCGGGATCAATGGTGGCACCGCGAGCAGGGTCAGGCGCATGTCGATCCCACCCAGCCAGAGCAGCAGGAGGCGGATCACGTCTTTTCGCGTGAGCGTCACCTTGGCCTCATGCGATCCGCATACTGATGTCTGTGCCCAGCCTCCTGATCGTCACGTCCACCGGCGCCGGCGATCCGACGCGAGCCAGCGTCCCATTCCACATCGCCTGTAATGGAGCTACACCCGCGGGTACCGAGTGCGGCATCGCGCTGGCCGGCGACGCGGCGGAGCTGCTGAAGCCCGACATCATCGCCAATGTTTTTGGGCTCGGGCTTCCCCCACTCCGTGACCTCCTGGACAAGTGCGTCGTCCAGGGGATCAAATTTTATGTTTGAAAAGGCTGTGCTGAGGCCCGTGGGGTCTTACCGGAGATGCTCACCGAGAACGCCATCTTCATCGCGCCGCCCGACCTGGTACGCCTGACCATGGAGGCCGACAAAGTCCTCAGTTTCTAGACTCGGGTGGCGCCGATCGCTGCCAGCGCGCTCGGGTTCTCGAGCGATGACAGGTCGCCCGGATCCTTGCCCGTGTAGACGGAACGCACCACGCGTCGCAGGATCTTCGCGTTGCGGGTCCTCGGCAGGTCGGTCACGAAGTGGACCGCCTTCGGCCGCAGGGGCTTGCCCAGCGCTGTCGCGATGAGGTCGGAGAGCTCGCGCGCCAGCTCCTCGCTTGGAGTTTTGTCCTTTCGCAGCACCACGAAGCACACGAGCGCCTCCCCCTTCAGCTCATC
>DASXNH010000264.1:0-26165 GCA_036495195.1 Candidatus Dormiibacterota bacterium | reverse complement strand
CAGTGGGTTCAGGCCCAGGACGCGCTGCAGGTATAGGGAGCTCATGAAAAAGAATCCGAGCATTCCCGCGACCAGCAAGAACTGGACGAGGTTGGCGCCCCACACGTTGCGCGGCCGTAAAACGCTCAATGGCAACAGCGGGTTCTTGGCGGTCGCCTGGCGCCAGACGAAGCCGCCCAGGAGAAGAATCGACAAGCCGCCGCCGCCCAGCGTTTGCGGAGAGGTCCAACCGTACTGGGCCGTCTCGACGATCGAATAGACGCCGACCATCAGCCCCGCGGTCACGAGCGCCGCACCGATGACGTCAGCGCCTTGGCTCAGGCCGAGTCGGCGGTCGGACTCGAGCAGCCGCAAGGAAAGAAGCGCCGCGACGATGCCGATCGGAACGTTGACGAAGAAGATCCAGTGCCAGCTGATCAACTGCGTCAGGATCCCGCCGGCCAGGAGACCGATCGAAGCGCCGGCTGATGCGACAAAGCTGTAGACGCCGAATGCTCGAGCCTGCTCTCTCGGCTCCGGAAACATCGTGACGATCATCCCGAGAGCTACCGCTGAGCTGAGCGCGCCACCGATTCCCTGGATGAAGCGGGCCGCGATGAGCATCCCCGAGCTCGTCGACAAACCGCCGAGCAGCGATGCCAATGTGAACACGGCAAGGCCGGCCAGCAGGACGCGCTTGCGACCCAGCAGGTCGCCAAGCCTTCCCGCGAGCAGCAGCAGGCCGCCGAAAGCGATGAGGTACGAGTTCACCACCCAGGCGAGGTTGGATTGCGAAAAACCGAGATCTCTCTGAATTGTGGGAAGAGCCACGTTCACGATGGTTCCGTCGAGGATGACCATCAGGATGCCGGCGCAAAGCACGTACAGCGCCGCCCAGCGGCGATCACGCACGCCCGGGGAAACGGCGGCGGTTGGGCTCACCTTGGAAACAACCGGCAACGGCGAGCGACTAATTCCGAGCGATGTATGCCGGAGGAGGTCCGGCGGTCAGCCGGACTTATTGTCAGCAGGAACCTTGAGCAGGTGGTCCATCACGCGGTTGAGCAGCCGGCTCAACGTCGCCCGCTCATCCTGACTGAGGTCCCCGAGAAGCTGGTCCTCGATTCCCTCTTGCGCTTTCTCAGAGCGCTCGATGGCGTGCCGGCCCGCCGGCGTGATCTCGACTATGTGCCGCCGCCGGTCCCCGGGGTCACGGCGTCGAACTGAGAAACCCGCTGCCTCGAGCTCGTTGAGCAACAGCACCACCGTGTTGTCGTCCATGAGCATCGCGTCGCCGAGTTCCTGCTGGGTGACCGAATTGTGCTTCAGCAGGTAGCCCAGCGCTTGGGACTGGCGCCACTTCATTCCCAGCACTGACTCCGGCGTGCGCTTGTGCAGGGCCTTCGAAACCCTCGTCAGCAGCGAGATCAGCCCGGTACCGGAACCGCTATCCATCTCTTTCTCCGTGATCCTAACACTAGATGAGAATCATTCCCACCTTCCAGATAATCCATGCAATAAGGACCTATATGATCCTGTTATAGTGATCATCCTGATTGTTGGCTCGTCTAGGAGGCAGTATGAATTCGAACACCTTGAAAATCCCATCAGCGACGAGCAGCCGACGGCGCTGGCTGGCGCTCGTCGTGATCTGCTTTGGCCAGTTCATGATCGTGCTCGATTCGACGATCGTGAATGTCGCGCTGGCTTCGATCCAGCGTGACCTCCACTTCACCCAGGCCGACCTGACCTGGGTCGTCAACGCCTACCTGATCTCGTTCGGGAGCCTCTTGCTGCTGGCGGGCCGGGCCGGCGACCTGATCGGGCGGAAGCTGGTCTTCCTGGGGGGCGTCGTGCTGTTCACAGCTGCCTCGGTCCTGTGCGGGCTCGCTCAGGACCCTGCCACCCTGATTGCCGCCCGCTTCCTCCAGGGGGCCGGCGGGGCGCTCTCCTCTGGCGTGATCCTTGCCTTGATCGTCACCGGCTTTCCAAAGCCGATTGAGCGGGCTCAAGCCATGAGCGTGTTCACGTTCGTGATCGCCGGTGGAGGCTCGATCGGCCTACTTGCCGGCGGGCTCCTCACTGAGATGGTGAACTGGCACTGGATCTTTTTCATCAACCTCCCGGTGGGCGTGGCGACGTTCTGGCTTGGCGCGGTCCTCATCGACGAGACCGAGGGCCTCGGCCTTCGCCACGGCGTCGATGTCGCCGGCTCGGTCCTGGTCACGGCCGCCATGGTGCTCGGGGTCTACGCGATCGTGACTGCCGCCGAATTCGGATGGGCCTCGTCTCACACGATCGGATTTGGTGCAGCGGCGGTTGGACTCCTCGCCATGTTCCTGGTGCTCGAAGGACGCATCGCGAATCCGATCATGCCGTTGCGTATCCTCGGGATTCGAAGCCTGATCGGCGCCAGCGTCGCACGCGCGATGCTCGCCACCGGCATGTTCGCGACCTTTTTCCTCGGCACCCTTTACCTGCAGCAGGTTCGTGGCTACACCGCGGTTGAAACCGGTCTGGCATTCCTTCCCTGGAGCGTTTCTCTCGGGGTGCTTTCGCTGGGAATCACAGCGAACCTGATGCGCCGATTCGGTCCTCGACGGGTTCTCGTCCCGGGAATGCTGGCGATCGTCACCAGCCTCGCGGTGATGGCCAATACCGGCGAGAATGCGGCCTACTTCCCCGTGCTGCTCGGCGCGTACACGCTCTTCGGAATCGGCGCCGGTACGTCATTCATGCCTCTGATCACGATCGCCATGTCGGAGGTCCCACCACAGGATGCTGGGCTCGCTTCAGGTATCGCCAACGTGACGATGCAAATCTCCGCGGCCATTGGGCTTGCAGCGCTGGGAACGATTTCATCCGGTCGCACGGCCGCACTGGCGGCACAGGGTTACGCACTTTCGGGGGCTCTGACCGGCGGCTACCAGCTGTCGTTTGGCATCGCGTCAGCGTGCGTCGCAGTGGGCTTGCTCGTGGTGCTCGTGGTCCTGCGTCCGCGGGGCGGCAGGCTTCCGGAAGCAGCCGTCATCCGGCGAGAGCTGGCGGAGGGCACGGCAGAAGCCGCCTAGGCCTAATCTTGATATTGGTTGAGTAAGCAACTATTCAAGGAGTAATTGAACATGCGTGCATTCGCTCTCGATGCCTTTGGTCAACCCGGCTCGATCCACGACCTACAAGAACCCGAGCCGGCCGACGGCCAGGTGCGCGTGCGCGCTGCCGCGGCGTCGCTGAACCCCTTCGACAACGTCGTTCTCCAGGGCTACCTGAAAGACAGGATGGAGCATCGCTTCCCTCTCGTTCCGGCCGGCGACTTTTCGGGGACCGTTGACGCACTCGGATCAGGTGTGACGGGCTACTCGGTCGGCGACCCGGTATTCGGGGTCACCGGCAAGATGTACTTCGGCGAAGGCACGCTGGCTGAGAAGACGACCGCGTCCGCGGAGACGATCGCCAAGCGTCCGCTGTCGCTCAGCGACGTCGAGGCCGCGGCCCTACCGCTGGCCGGAGTGTCGGCACTGATGTGCGTCGACACCGCTGCGCCCAAGCCCGGTGACGTGGTCGTTGTCATCGGAGCGTCGGGCGGCATCGGCAGCTATGCCGTCCAGATTGCGAAGGCGCGGGGTGCCCATGTCATCGGCGTGACTCGCACAGCCAACATCGATTACGTGAAGGGACTCGGCGCCGATGAGGTGGTCGACCGAACGGCCGGCGATGTGGTCGCCGCCATCAGGTCCAGGCACAGCGATGGCGTCGCAGCCATCATCGACACCGGCAGCGACGCGGCGTCGCTCGCCGCCCTGGGCAAGGCCGTGCGCAAGGGTGGAACCGTCATCTCGATGAAGGGGGCGGCGGCACCGGACGAGCTGGAGAAGCATGGCATCAAGGGAGTCAACCTCCAGACCCAGGTCAACACCGAGCGCCTGGAGACGTTGGCGAAGCTGTCGGCCGAGGGAAAGCTGAAGGCTCCTCGAATCCATAGGTTCCCGCTGGACAAGGCGAACGAGGCATTCCAGCTCCTCGGCCAGACCGACGGCAAGATCGTCGTGACGATTACCTAGACGGCGACGGCCTTCCCTTTGTAGAAGCGGCACGGCGGGGACTCTGCCGTGGTATGGAAGTTCCAATGACGGCACCACGTGGTGCCGTCAAACATCCTGCATGTCCCACACGTCACGCGCGGATTCTCCACGCGCGTCTTCTTCATGTGGTGCTCATCGCGCTCGCCAGAGAAAATTTCCGTCACAGCTGCGACCGGACTTCCCATAAATCGGGAAAGAACCGTTTCCCGAGGGTCGAGCGGAGGTACTGCGCTCCGCTGCTACCGCCAGTCCCGGTCTTGGATCCGATCTGGCGCTCGACCATCAACACGTGCCGGGCGCGCCAGTGCGCGAAGGACTCGTCATGATCGAGCAACGCCTCGCACAGGTCGAACAGGTCGCCGAACCGTTCACGGTCTCGGAAGATGTCCACCAGCGAAGGAGATCCGCGGCGCTGGATCAGGGAGTGAAGTGCGTCCGCAAGTGACGGCTCGCCGAGACGGCGCTGCAAACGGGACATCTCCTCTGGAGAGCCTTCGATTCGCGCCAGGTACTTCGCCTCTTTCAGGCCAGATAGAAACTCGATCTCGCGAAACTGCACCGACTGGAAGCCGCTGGCCGGCGCGAGCTGAGAACGGAAGGCTAGGAAGTCTTGCGGCGACATCGTTTCGAGCACCTCGATCTGCTCGACCAGCAACCGCTCGATCACGTTGACGCGTCGCAGGTGGTGGCGCGCGAAAAAGAGGTCATCGGAGTCGATGCGGCCACGTGCAGCTTCGAGCTCGTCAAGCACGACCTTGAACCACAGCTCGTAGACCTGGTGAGCGACTATGAACAGGAGCTCGTCGTGCGCTTCGCTGAGACCCTGCTGAAGGCTCAGCAGCTCAGGAATCTTGAGATAGGTGCCGTAGGAAAGCCGGCGGCCCTCCTCTCCGAATCGTGTTCCCATCGGCGAATCAGTGCTTGAAATGCCGCTGGCCCGTGACCACCATGGCGATGCCGGCGGCATCTGCGGCCGCCACGACGTCGCCGTCCTTCATCGAGCCTCCCGGCTGGATCACCGCGGTGACGCCGGCCTGGATGCCCTCCTCGAGGCCGTCCGGAAACGGAAAGAACGCATCGGAAGCCATCACCGAGCCACGGGCCTGGTCACCCGCGCGACGCACGGCGATCTGCACAGCCTCGACTCGCGACATCTGGCCTGCGCCCACGCCGACGGCCGCGGAATCCTTGAACAGCACAATCGCGTTGGACTTCACGTGCTTGACGGCGATCCACGCCAGCCCCAGCTGCTCCCACTCGGCGTCGGTCGGCGAGCGCCTCGTCGCGACAGCGCAGGCGGCCCGATCGAAACCGGCGCGGTCCCAGTCCTGGACGAGAAACCCACCGGGGACCGAGCGGACGTCGTAATCAAATAGGCCGCGGCGCGCAGGCTGCACGGCCAGGACGATCATCCCCTTGCGGCGCGCCAGGACCTCGAGGGACTCGTCCAGCACCTCGGGCGCGACCACGACGTGAGTGACGATCTGCACGATGTGCTCCGCCGTCGTGCGATCGAGCGGCCGGTTCACGGCGACGATGCCCCCAAACGCCGACGTTCTGTCGCACTCGAAGGCTCGCACGTACGCCCGTGAGAGCTCGGCGGCAATCGCGAGGCCGCATGGATTCATGTGCTTGATGATTGCGGCGGCGGGCTCGTCGTAGTCACTCACGAGCTGGAATGCCGCGGCGGCATCCTGGATGTTGTTGAAGCCGAGCTCCTTGCCCTGGATCTGCTGGGCGCCGCCGAGCCCGCCAGGATCTGGGCCAAACCTGTAGAAGGCCGCCCGCTGGTGCTCGTTCTCACCGTACTTGAGCGGCCTTGCGAGGCGCCCGGCAAACGAGAGCTCTTGCGGAAAGTGGGCCTCGCCACCGTGCAGGTAGGCCGCGATCCAGGTGTCGTAGGCCGCGGTGTGCGCGAAGGCTTCAGCGGCGAGGCGGCGACGCATGGTCCCATCGGGGCCGCCCGCATGCAGGGCGCCGAGAACCTCCGCATACCGCTCGGGCCGCACGACCACGACCACCGAGTCGTGGTTCTTGGCCGCGGCCCGGATCATGGTCGGTCCGCCGATGTCGATCTGTTCCACGGCTTCCTCGTCACTCACGCCGGGGCGCGTCACGGTGTCGACAAACGGATAGAGGTTGCAGCAGACCAGGTCGATCTCTTTGAGGTTATGCGCTCGAAGCGCTTCCATGTGCTCGGGCTTGTCGCGGCGGGCCAGCAAACCCGCGTGCACGCCGGGATGCAGCGACTTGATGCGCCCGTCCATCATTTCCGGGAAACCTGTGAGATCGCTGACCGGCTTCGCGTCGACCGCCGCCTCCAGAATCGTGTTGAGCGTGCTTCCGGTCGCATACAGCTCGTAACCGAGCCGGTGCAAGCCCCGCGCGAAGGCGCTGAGACCCGTCTTATCGCTAACCGACAGCAGGGCTCTTGGCAAGTCGCGCCTCCATCAAACGAATCGCTTGCGGAAGTATTCGATGCTCAGCCTCGTGGATGCGGGCGCGCAGAGTTTCGGGCGTATCGCCAGTCCGCACCTCCACCGCTTCCTGAATGAGGATGGGGCCTGCGTCCAGGTCGGCCGTGACCACATGGACTGTGGCGCCGGTTTTCTTCACTCCGGCGTGCAACGCCTGCTCGATGGCATCCATCCCGCCGCCGAACTCGGGCAGCAGCGATGGATGGATGTTGACGATCCGGTCTCTGAAAGCGGCCAGGAACGCATCCGAATGGATGCGGTCATAGCCGGCGTCGACAACCAGCTCCACCCGGTGGCCCTTGAAGAAGTCGCGCATGGCACCGTCGCGCTCCTGGGCCGAGGCGAAGGACTTTTGGGGCAGCTCGGCCAGTGCGATTCTGCGCTCCCGCGCAAACGCCGCGCCACCGCATGATGGTCGGTTCGTCGCCACCGCGACCACATCGAATCCGCGCTCGACAAGGTTGCGCAGATTCGAGCCGTTGCCGGAAACCGCCACCCCCAATCTCATCGGTGAAGCTTCAGCGAATCATGACCCGATCAGGCGTCGAGTGTCGGACCACCTCGCCCACGACCTGGGCGCCGAGCGGCACCTCGCCGCCATCCATCACCAGAAGCATGCCCAGGCCCATGTTGAAGGTGCCGAACATCTCATCGCTGGAGACTTTGCCCCGCTTGCGCACGAGCTCGAAGATCGGCGGTTCGACCCAGGATTTGCGCTCGAGACGGGCGCCAAGGCCTTCCGGCAGACATCGAGGAAGGTTGCCGAGAATGCCTCCACCCGTGATGTGTGCGGCCCCCTTCCAACGTGTGGTGCTGAGCGGTTTCAGGTAGGAGCGATGCGGCTCGAGCAGCTCATCCCCAAGGGGCCGACCGAGCTCGGGGTAGACGTTGCTCAGCGGCACGTCCTCGAACACCTTGCGGACCAGCGAGAAGCCGTTCGTGTGGAGGCCGCTCGATGGCAGGCCAACGATGACATCACCGGCGTGAATTGCCTCAGGATCCGGGCGACGGCCCGGCTCGACCAGCCCCACGATGAAGCCCGCCAGGTCGTAGTCGCCGAGCGCATACACGCCGGGCATCTCTGCGGTCTCCCCACCGAGCAAGGCGCATCCGGCCTCCATGCATGCGGCGGTCATGCCCTCGACGATCTGCGCGAAGACGTCCGGGTCGAGCTTGCCCGTCGCGAAGTAGTCGAGGAAGAAGAGGGGCCTGGCGCCGGCGGTGGCGATGTCGTTGACGCAGTGGTTGACGATGTCGGCGCCGATTCCACGGTGCGCGCCCGCCGCGATGGCGACCTTGATCTTGGTGCCCACCCCATCCGCGCTCGCCGCCAGATGGCCTCCGCCCGCCAGCGCATACAGGCCGGCGAACGGGCCGACACCAACCGCCACCTCTCTCCCGTGGGTCGCGGCGATCAGTGGTTTGACTCGCTCCAGAACCCGCTCGTAAGCCTCGATGTCGACGCCCGCGGCCACGTATGAGAGACCTTCGGCGTTCATTGGATCTTTGGTTCGGCCAACTGAAGAAACGGCGGGCCAGATATCTGGGTTCCTTGTCCGCCGGCCTCCGTCGCGGCGCTCTCGTACTGCATCTTGTCCATCTCGAGTTGCTGCGGCACCGGCACGGGGTAGGAGCCATCGAAGCACGCGCGGCAGAACTCTTGGGCAGGACCGCGGCCGATCGCCCGCATCAGGCCGGGGACCGTCAGGTAGTGAAGGCTATCCGCCCCCAGGTGCTCGCGGACCTCCTCGACCGTCCGGTTGGCCGCTATCAGCTCCTTGGTGGAACCGATGTCGACTCCCATGAAGCACGGGTACCGCATCGGCGGGCTCGAGATCCGCATGTGGATCTCCCTGGCACCAGCCGCCCGCAGCCGCTCGATGATGCGTCGCGAGGTGGTGCCGCGCACGATCGAGTCATCGACGCAGATGAGGCGCTTGCCACGGATCGATCGCGGGAGTGCATTCAGCTTGAGCATCACGCCGGCCTCCCGCAGCGACTGGTCGGGCTGAATGAAGGTGCGGTTGATGTACCGGCTTTTCATCAGTGCCTCGCGGAACGGTATGCCGGCCTGCTCCGCGTAGCCGATGGCTGCGGGCGTGCCTGAGTCCGGGAAAGCCACGACCATGTCTGCGTCGACCGGCGCTTCTTTCGCAAGCTCGTTGCCCATCCTGATGCGGGCTTCCTCGAGCTCGCAGTTCTTGAGGATGGAATCCGGCCGCGCGAAGTAGATGAACTCAAAAACGCACATTGCGTGCTTGTTCGAGGTCTGGAAGGTGACGCTCTGCACGCCATGGTCATCCATCACGACCATCTCTCCGGGCTGAACCTCGCGCACGAAGGTGGCGTGCACGGTGTCGAGGGCGCAGGTCTCTGACGCGATCACGTGGGCCGGCTGTCCTGGAAGCGGTATGTAGCCGATGCACAGCGGACGGAAGCCATATGGATCACGCAGCGCGATCAGCTGCGTCGGCGTGATGATCCCGCAGGAGTAGGCGCCGACCACCCGCGCAAAGGAGCGGCGGATCACCTCCTCCCAGGTCTTGCCGTGGGTGTGCTCGATGAGTCGCGCCATGACCTCCGTGTCAAGGGCCGTATCGAACACTGCGCCCTCTTCCTCCAGCTGCTTGCGCAGGGCCCCGGCATTCAACAGGTTGCCGTTATGGGCGATTGCGCCAGGCCCGAGCTGCGGGTGATGGAAAGGAAGCGGGTGCGCATTTTCGGCACGGCTTGCGCCGGTGGTCGAGTAACGGGTGTGGCCGAGAGCGAGGATCGAGCCGGGACCCATGTCCTGGATGGTCGCGGGCGCGAACACCTGCGCGACCAGGCCCATCCCGCGATGCACGCGGACCGATGTTCCATCGGAGACCGCGATACCCGCCGACTCCTGACCGCGGTGCTGCAGAGAGAAGAGCCCGAAGTAGGTCAGGTTCGCGACGTCGATTCCCCGCGATGCGCAGATGCCGAAAACCCCGCACATGGCTAGATCAAGTCTCCTTCCCAAGCTTGACGCATCTCGGCAATCGAGACCCTGAACTGGCCCTGGAACTCAATGACGTCGCCCCCGGCGAGGCCGATCAATGAGATCTCGACACGATGTCGCCGGGCCAGGGTTTGCATCTCAGGCATCGCGCGCGAGGGCACGCTGACGATGAAGCGGCCCGGAGATTCGCCAAAAAATGCCGCGTCCGCGCGAACTGGGGCCTCGGGCTTCAACGCCGGACACCTGACGCCGATGCCGCCCAACATGCAGCACTCGGCCAGCGCGACGAGCATCCCGCCCTCTGCGCAATCGTGGGCGGAACGCAGCAGGTCGGCGCCGGCGGCTTCGAGGATGAGCTTGTGGGTCGCCTTCTCTCGCGCCAAATCCAGTGCGGGGGGCCGGCCCGAGACGAGGCCGTGCTCCACCTTGAGATACTCGCTGCCGCCCAGGTCGTTATGGCTCGAGCCGACCAGGAGGACGAAATCGCCCTCGTTGCGCAGCCCCGCCTGGAGCCTCCGTCCGTAGTCGTCAATCAGGCCGATCATCCCGATCACCGGAGTCGGATGGATTGGCGAGCTCCCCGAGGCGTCGTTGTACAGACTGACGTTGCCGCTTACCACCGGCAGGTCGAAGGCCCGGCACGCGTGGGCGAGGCCGGCGATCGTCTCTTCGAGCTCCCAATAGACCTCGGGCTTGTCCGGGTTGGCAAGGTTCAAGCAATCGGTGACGGCCAGCGGCCGTGCGCCGGTGGCGACGATGTTGCGCGCCGCTTCCGCCACCGCGAGCTGTGCGCCGAGGTTGGGATCGAGATGACAGTAGCGGCTGTTGCAATCGGTGGTCATCGCGATGCCCAGTCGGGTGCCTTTGACTCTCAGCATCGACGCATCGCCGCCAGGGGCGATGACCGTCGAATCGCCGACCATATGGTCGTAGCGTCGAAAGATGCCGCGGCGGCTGCTCAGGTTCGGGCTGGCCAGCAGCTTGAGAAGGCTGGCGCCCGCATCCACCAGGGGCGAAAGCTGGTCGAGGTCCAGCGAGGGTCGGGTCGCCGGAGCAATCCCGGTGAGGCGCCGAACTGGGGCTCCGTCAATCAGCAGCGCGATGGGCAGACGTGCGACCTCGTGGCGACCATCGACGATCGTCAGATGGGCGTCGTCGGTGACCTCGCCGATCAACGCCGAGGTCAGGTCCCAGGCTCGGAAGATCGCCTCGACCTCCGCCTCACGGCCACGCTCCACCACTACCAGCATCCGTTCCTGCGACTCCGAAAGCATCACGTGATAGGGCGTCATCCCCCTCTCACGCCTCGGCACTCGAGAGACGTCGATGCGAGCGCCGGCTCCCGCCACGCGCCCGGCGCATTCCGCGACCGAGGATGTCAGACCCGCGGCGCCGAGATCCTGGATTCCCACCACCGCGTCTGTGTGCGCGAGATCCATAGAAGCCTCGAGCAGGCATTTCTCGAGAAACGGATTGCCGACCTGGACCGCCGGTCGCCGCTCCGCACTGGCTTCGTCCAGCTCGACCGAGGCGAAAGACGCTCCATGGATACCATCGCGGCCGGTGTCGGCTCCGACCAGCAGCAGGCTGTTGCCGGTTCCCTCCGCGCGCGCGCGCATCAGCCTGTGCACGGGCGCGATCCCGACGCACATCGCGTTGACCAGCGGGTTCTGGGCATAGCAGTCGTCGAAATAGACCTCGCCGCCCACTGTCGGGATGCCCATGCAGTTTCCGTAGCCGCCGATCCCCGCGACCACGCCCTCGAAGTGATGCCGCGAGGCAGGCAATGGACCGAATCGCAGCGAGTCCAGCAGGGCGACGGGGCGTGCGCCCATCGCGATGACGTCTCGAATGATGCCTCCGACGCCGGTGGCAGCGCCCTGGTAAGGCTCGATCGCCGACGGGTGGTTGTGCGACTCGATCTTGAATACCGCGGCCCAGCCCTCCCCTATGTCGATCGCGCCTGCATTCTCTCCGGGGCCCTGCAACACACCAGCACCGCTCGATGGCAGGCGGCGCAGCAGCGCCTTGGACGTTTTGTATGAGCAGTGCTCCGACCAGAGCACACCGAGCATGCCCAGCTCGACTTCGTTTGGCTGTCGCTTCAGATGCTCGACGATGACGCGGTACTCCTCGGGTGTGAGGGCGACTTCGCGCAACCGTTTCTCGTCTATTTCTTCTTCGATTTCCTTCAAGACACCAGAACTCGCATCGCGGCTTCGGCGACCGATCGAAACAGCTTCAGGCCATCGGTACCGCCGAGCTCGGGCTCCGAGCAGCGCTCCGGGTGCGGCATCATCCCCAGCACGTTGCCACGTTTGTTGACGATGCCGGCGATGTTGTGGAGCGACCCATTGGGATTGGCGCCGGCGACGACGTTCCCCTTGGCGTCGCAGTAACGGAACACGACCTGGCCGTTCTGCTCCAGGCGCGACAGCGTGGCGGGGTCTGCGAAATAGCTGCCCTCGCCGTGCGAGATCGGGACACTTATGACATCGCGGTCTGAGCATTTCGAGGTGAACGCGAGGTCGTTGCGTTCGACCAACAGGTTCGTCCATTCGCAGCGGAACTCCAGGGATGCGTTCCGAGTCAACGCACCGGGCAACAACCCCGCCTCGCACAGGATCTGGAAACCGTTGCAGATTCCCCACACGAGGCCGCCCCGGTCGGCGAACTCGCCGACCTTCTCCATCACGGGTGCGAAGCGGGCGATGGCGCCGGTTCGGAGGTAATCCCCGTACGCGAAGCCACCCGGAAGGATGATGCAGTCACAGCCCTTGAGGTCTGCGTCCTTGTGCCACAGGTACTGAAGTTGCTCGCCAAGCACCTGGTCGATCACCCAGCCGCAATCTCGATCGGACCACGTCCCAGGGAAGACCACGACCCCGAACTTCATCCCTTGGGAGACGCCTCGGGCTCGATCTCGAATCGAAAGTCCTCGATGACATGGTTGGCAAGCAGCTGACTGCACATCGCTTCGACACGCCGTCGCGCCTCGTGCTCGCTGGCGGCGTCGAGCCTCACCTCGATGTACTTGCCGATACGAACGTCCGACACCTCCCTGAAGCCCAGCGTCGCCAGGCCCTGCTTGACCGTCACGCCCTGAGGGTCGTTGACAAGCGGCTTCGGAGTGACGACGACGCGCGCGATCATTCGTTTCGTGCCTTGCGGTGGAACAGCGGTTTTCCAACCAGGCGCTCGTATGCGGTCAGGTACCGATCGCGCGTTTGGGCGACAACGTCGTTTGGCAGCGCCGGCGGCTCCGAGTCTCTGTCCCAACCGGAGTGGGTCAGCCAATCACGCACGAACTGTTTGTCATAAGACTCCGGCGACGTGCCCACCGCATAGGTGGACGCTTCCCAGAAGCGCGAGCTGTCCGGGGTCAGCGCCTCGTCGATCAGGATGGGCTCGCCGTCGATGGTGCCGAACTCGAACTTGGTGTCGGCGAGGATCAGCCCACGCCGGCCCGCGAGCTCCGAGGCAAACTTGTACAGCTCGAGGCTGGCGTTTTTCAACTTGGTGGCGAGATCCTCTCCGATCTCCTTCTTCATCTGCACGAATGAGATGTTCTCGTCATGGCCGGTCTCGGCCTTGGTTGCCGGCGAGAAGACGGGACTGACCAACCGCTCGCTCTGCCGCAGACCAGGCGGCATCTTCTCTCCGGCGAGAGTCTGCGATTCCTGATACTCCGTCCAGGCGCTGCCCGCCAGGTAGCCGCGCACGACGCATTCGAAATCGATTCGCTTGGCCTTGCGCACGATCATGAAGCGCCCTGCCAGCTCGTCGCGCCGGTCCCGAAGCGCTTGGGGCAGGTCAGGCACCATGCCCGAAACCAGGTGGTTCTCCTGGAAGTAGTCGGTCTGCGAGAACCAGAAGATTGACAGCTGGGTCAGCACCTTGCCACGATCAGGTATTCCATTCGGCAGCACGTGGTCGAAGGCCGAGATGCGGTCGGTGGCCACCATGAGGAGCTTGTCGCCCTCGAGCTCATATGTGTCTCTGACCTTGCCGCGAGCGAAGAGCTTCAGCGGTAGATCTGTTGTCGTGACCGGCGGTCCCGCTATCAATTCTTACGGGCCTCGCTGCCAAGACCGAGCCTGTCATACGCAAGATCCGTGTGCTCGAGGCCGGCCCATGGATCGAACAGCTCTTCCATCCGGGTCCCGATTTGACTCATCACTTCATTGTCCTTTTCCAGCGCTGAACGAAAGCCAGACCCATCCTCCCCCAGCGCCTGCATCGCGTGCTTCTGCACGACAAGATAGGCGTCCTCTCGCGACATCCCGCTGTCAACCAGGGCGAGCAGGACTCGCTGCGAGAACACGACTCCGCCCGCGAAGTGCAAGTTTCGCAGCATGCGCTCGGGCCGCACCTCAAGGCCACGCAGAACCTTGGCCATCTCGATCGCCATGTAGTCCACCGCGGCGCACGCATCTGGAAAGATGATTCGCTCCGCCGACGAATGGCTGATGTCGCGTTCGTGCCACAGCGCCGTGTTCTCGAGCGCCGTCACCAGGTGGCCGCGCACAACGCGCGCCAGGCCGCAGACCCTTTCGGTAAGGACGGGGTTGCGCTTGTGCGGCATCGCAGAGCTTCCCTTCTGCTCCTTTCCGAATGGCTCGAACGCCTCGCCCACCTCGCTTCGCTGGAGGTGACGGATCTCCGTTGCGATCCTCTCGAGCGTCCCAGCCACCGAGGCAAGCGCGCCCATGAAGCTCGCGTGCCGATCCCTCGCGATGACCTGCGTCGACACCGCGTCAGGCGACAATCCGAGCTCCTTGCAGACATGCTCCTCGACCCTTGGGTCGACGGTCGCATGGGTGCCGACAGCTCCACTGACCCTGCCGACGGCCACCTCTGCGGCAGCGAGGCGCAGCCGACCCTGGGCCCGATCCAGCTCGGCGACCCACCCGGCGACTTTGAACCCGAATGTGATCGGCTCCGCGACCACACCATGGGTGCGGCCGGCCATCAGCGTTCGCCGGTGCCGAACCGCCAGCTCGGCTGCGGCGCCCCGAACCGCCGCCAGGTCCGCCGCGATGATCCGCGCCGACTCTCCGAGCTGGATGGCCGTGGCGGTGTCGTTGAGGTCCTGGCTGGTCATGCCGAGGTGCACGTATCGCGCCTCGGGTTGGCCGATCGACTCGTTGACGACAGTCAGAAACGCGACGACGTCGTGTCCGACCCGCTCCTCGACCTCGGCGATCTGCGCCGGATCAAAAGCCGCCTTACGGATCTTGGGTAGGGCCGATGCCGGTATTCGCCCCAGGGCCGCCCATGCCTCACACGCCAGAATCTCTATGCGAAGCCACAGTTCAAGCCGATGCCGGTCGGTCCATACCGCCCGAATCGCGGGCGGAGAGTATCGCTCAATCAAATAGGGCGCCGGCTCCCGACTAACGAATGGGGGACATCGAGATTATACGGGTCACAGCTCTTCAAGGCAGATGTAGTGGGTACACCATGGACGCCCACAAGATGATGTGTGTCTGGACCCTCCTGCGGAGTGAGGCGGCGCTGCCCCCCATAATCCCGGTCGACTCTATGTTCGCCCCTCGTAACCAGCTTCGAGTCCCCCTCGTTTGAAAGTGCACAGGCTGATCGGCCAGTGAGCGATCCGGTGCGCGATGACGAGCGAGACCTCGTCGAACGCGCCAAGCGGGATCCCCGGCAATTCGGGGCGCTCTACGACCGGCACTTTCAGCAGATTTACAGATTTGTGTATTCAAGAGTGAGGGAACAAAGCGCTGCAGAAGACGTCACTTCGGAGATCTTCATCAAGGCTCTGAAGGCAATGCCCAGGTACCAGGACACCGGGCGGCCTTTTGCCGCGTGGCTGTATCAGATCGCGGTCAACGCCATCGCGGACCGGTACCGCACGCTCCGACCGGCTCAGTCGCTGGACGACTTTCATGACCTCTCGGTGGCAGGGCCCGCGCTCGAAGACCTCGCCGCTCACCGGGATGAGCTTCGCCGGATCTGGACCCTGGTCGAGCACCTGCCGGCCCAGCAGAAGATGGCTCTCGTCCTCAAGTTCCAGGAGGACATGAAGATCGAGGACATCGCGGTCGCGATGGGTAAGTCCGCCGGAGCGGTCAAGCTCCTCATCCACCGCGGCGTCAGCCGCCTGCGCGAAGACGCCGACGCCCTGAGGCCTGTCGAATGAGCATGAATCACGACCCAGAGCTCGACGACATCCTTCAGGACGAGGAGCTCGTTCGCCTGGCAGGGTTGCTGAGGGCGACACGAAGGGCCGAGCCGCCGCTCGACGATGCCTTCCGGTCGTCGCTGCGCCGCCAGCTGATGCAGAGGGCATGGGGCATGGGCGAGGTGCGAACGCCATGGTGGCAGCGTCTGGCAGGGCCGCCTGCCCTCGCCTGGACCGGCGCTGCTCTGGGCATCCTTCTGATCGGCTCCGTGGTCGTGTTCATGGCCAACCTGGGCCCGGGCGCCAACGAGCTGACCGTCACCAGCCCGATCGCCGACGCACATGCGGTGCAGCTGCAGCAGCCGATCCTGGTGAGCTTTAACCAGCCCATGAACCACTCGTCGACCGAGGCCGCGGTGCAGATCAAGCCTGCGACATATGTCACCTTCTCGTGGCAGGACCCGAAGACGCTGGCGGTTCATCCGTCTGGTGGCACGCTGGCTCCCAGCACTCAGTACCAGGTCACCATCGGCCCTGGCGCCAAGACCCTGGCCGGCCAACCTCTGACGCGACCGGCGACCATCACGTTCATCACCCAGCCCACGGCGACACCGCCGCCGACGCCCAGGCCGACGCCCCCTGCAACCCCGACCTCCCAGCTGTCGGCTGAGCACAGGCTGGCCGCGGTGGCGCCAGGTTCCCTCTATGCGCCACAGTGGTCGGCTGACTCGAGCACCGTCTATTTCGTCGGCGACAACGGTGCGCTTGAATCCGTGAGCGCAGGCGGCGGCGGCACCAGGGTGCTGGTCCCCGATGGGGTCTCCTATCCCGCGATCGCACCGGCGGGCGACCGCATCGCGTTTTTGCGTGGCGGCAGGATCGAATTCATCACCCTGGGCTCCTCAGAGATCGCCGACGTGGCGAGTGCGGCTCAGGTCAGCACGATGAGCTGGGCCGGCGATCAGTTGCTCTGGGCGACCGATAGCGGCATCTTCAGGGCGGGAGCGAGCGGCCCGGAGCAGCAGGCTGCGGTCCCCCAGGGCGCCGCCGTCGTGTCGATCGCACCTGATGGCCACCGCGCCGTTTCCAAGCTCGGACAGGCCCTCTATGTGAGCGATCTCACGACGACGCCCAGGAGTCGACCGCTCGACGGCGCCAGCGCCTTTCTAGGATGGTCTCCCGACGGCACTCGAATGATGTACGCGACCTCGGGCGGAACTGTCGTCGCCGATGCCCTCGGTCAGTCGACCGCGACGCTCCCGGCGGGCGACGCCAGCTGGTCGAGCAAGGATGTGATCCTGATCGGCACCGATACGGGCTTGCACGCGGTTCACGCCGATGGCTCTGGCAGCACCCTGCTCAACACGGGGATATATCGCCATCCCGCATGGGCCCCCAACGGCACCGCGTTCGCCTACGTTCGCGGTACCTCGCTCTGGACGGCAAACAGCGTTCCCCTCGCGGCCGAACCTTCGGCACTCGACCAGGCGGCGTCGGTGGTGAGCCAGTTCATGAATGCTCGGTTGGCCGAGCAGCCCGACCTGGCAAAGACCTTCCTCGATGACAACGGTAAGCAGGCTTACTCGAGCAGCGGATTGCCCCTCGTCTTCAACGGGCCCCCGAGGTTCTCGCGCCACTATGTCGTCATGCAAGAGCTGACCGGACAGCGTCCTGCAGCCGCCCGGTTCGTGGTTCGACTGGTGATGAGCCGGGGTCCACTCGACGTTGCCGAATACGAGGAAACGCTCACGCTGGTGCGGGCACAGGCCAGCCAGCCTTTCCTCGTCGACCAGGCCAGCGCCAGCGCGACGCGCGTTCTCGGAGGGGGTGCGGAAGTTGTCAGCGTCGACGTTGCCTCGGGCAGCATGAGGATCGTCTTCGACAGTGACCTCGTCTCCGACACCGTGGCTGATGGCGTTGTCCTGCTGGACAGCAATGGCAAGCGGGTCGGTGGCCCATCGACCTATGCCAACCGCACGGTGGTCATCACCGGGCTCAACCTGACGCCCGGTGCCGTCTACAAGCTCGTGGTCCTGACTTCAGTGCAGGACGTCAGCGGCCGGGCCGTGCACGGCGAATACGATCTGAGCCTGGTCGGGCCGGTCGCCGGCGGTGTCCCCAACCTACCGTCGCCCGAACCCAGCCCAACTCCACCCCTGCCGTCGCCATTGCCGTCCCCGTCGGCCTAGACAAGCTTCAGGTTCCTGGCCGCCCGGCAGAGGGCGGTGACCGAGCCCGAATGCACGATGGTTCCATCCAGTGCAGCTTCGAACGCGTCGGCCAACGGCATGCGGAGAACCACCATGTCCTGCTCGTAGGCTTCGGGGCTCCGGTCCGATTGCGTAAGCGATTGCGCCAGGAACATGTGGGCGCGGCCGGTCAAGAACGCGGCCCCGTGCACGATTCCCAACGAGCTGTACCGCGCAGCCACCAGCCCTGTCTCTTCGGCGAGCTCGCGCCTGGCGCACTCCAGGGGGTCCTCGTCTCCATTGAATGTGCCGGCCGGGACCTCCCACGATGACGCGTCCCATGCGTGGCGCCACTGGCGCACCAGCATCGTGTCCCCGTTGTCGAAGTACGGAACGATGAAAGCCGAGTCGGGGTTGACCAGCACCGTATAGGTCGCTTCAGGCCCGTCAGGGAAACGGATTACATCTTCACGCAGGGTGAACGGACCTGAAGTCCCAGCGGTGGATGTCGACACCACCTCGAAAGGCCTGCCGCTACTCGGGTGATTGAGCTTGCTCACTGCTTTTGCACCGCAACCGCCACGGCGGCAGCCGCGGCCGCCACGTGCCTCGGGTCGGCGCCGTAATCGAATGGCGACGTATCGCTCGAGTACTTCCTCGCCTGATCGACGAGCTCCGGATGCTCCTCGATGAAGCGAGTGCTCAGCTTTCCCGCCCGGAAATCTGAGCCGTCCAGGATCGCGCGGTGGTAATTGATCGTCGTCGCCGGCCCGACCACCACGAATTCGCGCAGGGCTCGACTCGCGCGGGCGATCGCCTCGGCGCGGTCGCTACCGTGAACGATGAGCTTCGCGAGCAGCGAATCATAGTTGGGAGGCACCTCGGAGCCTGGTCCAAAGCCAGAGTCGACGCGGACGCCAGGGCCCGCCGGCGCCACCCACCGCGCGATCCTTTTGGGGTTGGGCATGAACTTTCGCAGCGGGTCCTCCGCGTTGATGCGCATCTCGATCGCGTGGCCAGTCCAGCTCACATTCTCCTGTGTGAAGCTCAGGGGCAAACCCGCCGCGATCCGGATCTGCTCCTTGACCAGATCGATTCCCGTCACTGCCTCGGTGATCGGATGCTCGACCTGCAGCCTCGCGTTGACCTCGAGGAAATAGAACTCACCATCGCTGAAGATGAACTCGACGGTCCCCGCATTGACGTAGCCCGCAGCCCTCGCGGCGCGGATCGCCGCCTCGCCCATCGCCGACCTGATCTCCGGGGTCACCACCGGCGAGGGGGTCTCTTCCATGATCTTTTGATGGCGCCGCTGGATCGAGCACTCGCGCTCGCCCAGATGCACCGCCTTCCCGTGGCTGTCGCAGATGACCTGGATCTCGACATGCCGCGGCTTGCGAACGTATCTCTCCAGGTAAACGGTCCCGTCCCCGAATGCCGACCTGGCCGCTTGGGCGCTGCTCTCGATCGCTGCCAGGAGCTCGCTCTCCGACTCCACGACCTTCATCCCAATGCCGCCGCCGCCGCCCGACGGCTTCACCATCACCGGAAAGCCGATCTCGTGGGCCGCGGCCGCGGCCTCCTGCGGATTCGAGATCGCGCCGCTGCCAGGAGTCACCGGCACGCCATTCGCAACCGCCATCTGCCGCGCCGACACCTTGGAGCTGAGCGCTCGCATCGCCGACGCGGGCGGGCCAATGAACTGGATGCCGGCCGCCTCGCACGCGTCGGGAAATGCCGGTTTCTCTGAAAGAAATCCATAGCCTGGATGAATGGCCTCGGCGCCACTGTCATGTGCGACCTTGACGATGCGCTCGAGCTGTAAATAGGACTCACCGGGGGGCGCGCCGCCGATGTGATGCGCCTCGTCAGCGTAGCGAGTGTGAATGGCGCTGCGATCAGCATCGGAGTAGACCGCAACGGTGGCGATACCAAGCTCGCGGCACGCGCGCATGACGCGGATGGCGATCTCGCCTCAGTTGGCGATCAGGATCTTCTTGAAGAGTTTTCGTTTCATCCGACTGAAAGAAGGGGCTGGTTCGGTGTGACCACCTCACCCTCCTTGACGTAGACCTCACGCACCTTGCCGGCCACCGTGGTGACGATGTCGTTCTGCATCTTCATCGCCTCCAGCACAGCGACGACGTCGCCAAGCTTGACGTCGTCACCCGGCTTCACCGGCAGCTTGACGATGAGTCCCTGCATCGGGGCGACTACCGTGCCCTCGCCGGTGCGCGGCTGCAGGCTGGCTGGGGCGGCTGCGGGCGCGGAGCCGGCGCCCGAACCAGGTCTGACAGTCATCCCGGCGCCGCTGACGCGCACCTTGAAGACCTCACCCTCCACCTCGACATCGAACTCCGCGGCGACCGAGGCTGGGGGCGCGGGTGGTGGCGCCGGCGGATCGGGAGCTGCAACCGGTTCAGGAATCACGGGCTGAGCCGGGGCCCTCGGCGGCTTTGCCTCTGGCTCGGGACCGCGAAGATAGTCAGGCGCCAGATTCGGAAACAGGAGGTGGATCAAGACGGTTTCGTCGGTGGGCTCGTGGCCCATCTTCTTCAGCTGCACGCGCGCCGCCTCGACCCCCGGCTCGAGGAGGTCGGCGGGCCGGATGGTGATTGGTTCCTCGCGGCCAAGAACGAGCCTGCGGAGCTCGGGATCGGCAGGCACCGGAGGCCGGCCGTAGAGTCCCTGCAGGTAGTCCTTCAGCTCCTGCGTCACAGTCGCGTACCGGTCGCCACCGATCACGTTGTAGACGGCCTGGGTCGCGATCATCTGCCGGATCGGCGCCACCAGCGGGGGATAGCCGAGCTCCTTCCTCACGCGGTTGGCCTCCTCCAGCACCTCGGGGAGACGCCCTGAGGCATTGCGCTCGGCCAGCTGCCGGTGCACGTCCTCGAGCATCAGTCCCGGCATCTGGTAGCGCAGGATGCTGGCGTCGACGCGGTCGGCAAACGGGCTCAGGTCACCGATGTGATTGCGCTTGAGGACCTCGAGATCGTGCTGCGCGTCCCACATCTTCGCCAGGTCCAGGCCAGTGTCGTACTCGCCACCCCGCAGCGCGGCCACGACGCTTTCAACCGCGGGTTGCGACGTACCCCAGGCGAGGGGCGACATCGCGACGTCGAGAATCTCGGCGCCGGCCTCGACCGACGCCATATACGCCATCGGTGCCATGCCGCTCGAGCAATGCGAGTGGACGTCGATGGGGACGTCGACGGTCTCCTTGAGCGCCGTGACGAGCTCCCAGGTCGCCTGCGGGCTGAGGAGGCCAGACGTGTCCTTGATCACCACCTCGTGGCAGCCCATGTTGACCAGGCCCTTGGCGAGCGAGCACCAGAGCTCGATGTTGTGCGCGGGCGAGATGGCATAGCTAAGAGCGCCCTGGACTTTTTTCTTGGCCTTGAGCGCCGTGCCGACCGTCGCTTCCATGTTGCGGAGATCGTTGAGCGGATCGAAGACCCGAAATACGTCGACTCCGCATTTGGCGGCGTGCTTGATGAACAGCTGGACCACGTCGTCTGGAAAGTTGCGATTCGCGAGTAGGTTCTGACCCCGGATCAGCGCCTGGATCGGCGTGTTCGGCGTGACCTTGTTCAGCTGGCGCAAGTATTCCCACGGGTTCTCGCGCCGTCGGACCTGCGTTTCGAATGTCGCGCCGCCGAACGCCTCCATCGCGGTAAAGCCGATCGCATCCATCTTCGCGGCGATCGGCACGATCTCGTCGCCTCGCAGATGGCCTCCGAGCAACGATTGCTGCGCGTCTCGAAAGGTGGTGTCGACCAGGCGCAGCCGAGGCGCTTTTTTCGCCATCACGGTCCCGCGAGGGCCGCGCGCTTTTCGGCGTGGCGCGCTTCGACGTCGCTGTCGCCCAGACCGACGATGCGCGCGGCGAGCCAGGCGGCATTCTTTGCGCCTGCCTCGCCGATGGCGACAGTTGCCACCGGGATGCCCGCCGGCATCTGCACGATCGAATACAGCGAGTCGACGCCGCCCAGGTGCTGGGTCGGCACCGGCACGCCGATGACAGGCAGGTCGGTCCAGGCGGCAACCACACCCGGAAGGTGAGCCGCGCCGCCGGCTGCGGCGATCACCACTTTGATGCCGCGGCCGCGGGCAGAGGTCGCCCATTCCATGACCCCACGTGGGTTGCGGTGCGCCGAGCAGACCTTGACCTCGTGCGGAATACCAAGCTCATCGAGCACTTTGACGCAGGATTCCATGAGCGGAAGGTCCGACTTGGAGCCGAGGATCACGCCGACAACTGGCTGCACTAAACCGCCTCCTCAGCAATATCCGAGCGGAAGAAGGCCCCCGGGAATCGTACCTGCCGGGCCCCGGCCAGCGCCTTTTCACGGGCTTGAGCGACGGTTTCGCCAAGGGCGGCTGAGGTCACGACGCGCCCGCCATCGGTCACCAGGCCCTTGCCCGGCTCGAACTTGGTGCCGGCGTGGAAGATCAGGGCGCCGCGCGGGATTTCGGCCAATCCCCGGATCTGAAGCCCCAGCGTCATCGCTGCGTCATCCGGGTAGTGGGCGGACGCCACGACCACCGCGACCGACGCCTGCTGGCTCCACCGGAGGTCCGGAAGCGACGCGAGGGTGCCCTTTGAGGAGGCCAGCGCCAGGGCCACCAGGTCTGACTGGAGGCGTGGGAGCACTGCCTGCGCCTCGGGATCGCCAAAACGTGCATTGAACTCGATGGCTCGGATCCCGGACTTCGTCAGCATGAGGCCGGCGTACAGGACTCCGCGGAACTCGTCGCCGGAGGCCGCGAGCTCACGGACCGCCGGACGGAGCACCGTGTCGACGACCTCTTTCATCACGGCATCGTCGACCCCAAGCGGCGGGGAGTACGCCCCCATGCCACCCGTGTTGGGCCCCATGTCGCCGTCATGAGCCCTTTTGAAGTCTCGCGCCGGAGCGAGCGCTATCACATCGGTGCCGTCGCTCACTCCAAGAACCGAGAGCTCGGGGCCCTCGAGAAGCTCTTCGACCACGATGGTCGCGCCACTGCGCCCGAACCTGCCCTCGATGAGCATCGCGTCGATCGCGGCGTCCGAATCCTTGACGTTCGTGCAGACGATCACGCCCTTGCCGCGTGCGAGGCCGTCTGCCTTGACCGCCACCCGACCATCACGCTGGGCCGCCCATGCCTTGGCCGGCTCAGGCTGTGTGAAGACTTCGAAGTCGGCGGTTGGAATTGCTGCCCGAACCATGAGCTGCTTGGCGAAGGACTTGCTCGATTCGATACGGCCGGCGCCGCGATTCGGCCCGAAAACGTTGAACCCGGCACTGCGAAGGGCGTCGCCGACACCGGCCTCGACCGCTGCCTCAGGTCCGAGGATGACGAGGCCAAGACGTTCGCGCTTCGCGAAGTCCACGATCCGTACGACATCGGCGGCGGCGATTGGCACGTTTCGCGCCATGCCCCCGGTCCCGCCATTGCCTGGCGCGCAATAGACGCGCTCGACGAGGTCGGACTGCACGCATTTCCAAACCAGCGCGTGCTCGCGAGCTCCCGAACCGACCACGAGAACTTTCACCTAGCGGTATGAAAAGGAACCCGGATGGTTCCTTTTCATCGGCGGGCGCTTCGCGCGCGCCTGCTTATCCTCCGGTATAAGGATGGGCTTTGATCTCATAAGGTTTCTCCCCGCCACGCCTGGGCGGTAATGGGGACAAAGTCATGGTCGGGGGAACCCCGACCAACCCGGCAGCGCTGGTTCTATAGCAAGGCGCGCTACTTGCTCTATTCCCACTCGATGGTGCCGGGTGGCTTGCTCGTGATGTCGAAGACGACCCGGTTGACGCCCTTCACCTCGTTCACGATCCGATTGCTGATGCGAGCGAGAACCTCGTACGGAACGCGGGCCCAGTCCGCTGTCATCGCATCTTCGCTGGTGACGACCCGGATCGCCACGACGTTGGCGTACGTCCGGTAATCGCCCATCACGCCCACTGTTTCGAGCGGCGTCAACACCGCGAACGACTGCCAGACCTGTCGATACAGGCCGTTGCGCTTGATCTCGTCGACCACCACCCAGTCCGCGTTGCGCAGGATCTCGAGACGTTCGGCGGTAACCTCGCCGAGGCACCGAATCGAAAGGCCAGGACCTGGGAACGGCTGCCGGTAGACCATCTCCTCGGGCATCCCGAGCTCCATTCCCACCGATCGCACCTCGTCCTTGAAAAGGTAGCGAAGGGGCTCGATGAGCTGGAAGCGAAGCCCCGGAGGAAGACCACCGACATTGTGGTGGGTCTTGATCTTCACCGCGGTCGACGAGACGTCCGCCGCAGTGGATTCGATGACATCCGGATACAACGTGCCCTGGGCGAGGAAGTCGATGTGCCCGAGGCTCAGGGCCTCCGCCTCGAACACCGTGATGAACTCTCGCCCGACGATGCGCCGCTTTTGCTCGGGGTCGATCACACCGCTCAGCGCGTCGAGGAACCTGTCGGTCGCGTCGACATACCTGATGTTCATGTCCAGGTTGCCATGCATGACCGCCAGCACGCGTTCGGGCTCTTCCTTGCGCAGAAGACCGTTGTTGACGAACACGCAGGTCAGCTGGTCGCCGATGGCGCGATGCACGAGGGTCGCAGCCACGGCTGAGTCGACGCCACCCGAAAGCGCGCAGATCACGCGGCCTGACCCGACTTTGGCGCGAATGCTCTCGGTCGCCTCGGCTATGAATGAGCCCGCGGTCCACGACGCATCGCATTTGCACACGCCGTAAAGGAAGTTCCGCAGCACCTCGCGGCCGCTCGGGGTGTGCACGACCTCAGGGTGGAACTGGATGCCGAAAATACCGTGACCGTCCGTGAACGCGGCCACCGGCGAGTTGCCGCTCGATGCGAGCGAGCGAAAGCCTGGAGGCAGCTCGCTGACGTGGTCGCCATGGCTCATCCAGACGGGCAGCTCCGAGCTCAAGCCCTTGAACAGGCCGTTCGGCTCACGCACGGCGAGGAGCGCGGGCCCGTACTCCCGAGCCTGGCCGGGATCGACCTTGCCACCCAGGTGGTGGGCGATGAGCTGCATCCCGTAGCAGATGCCCAGCACCGGGACCCCGGCGCGCAGAGCCTCTGGGTCGACCTGCGGGGCCCCCGGCTCGTAAACGCTCGAAGGGCCACCGCTCAGGATCAGACCTGCTGGGTGACGCTCCTTGAGCTCCGCCCAGGGTGTCGTCCCTGGAACCAGCTCACAGTAAACATTGGCCTCGCGTACGCGGCGCGCGATCAGCTGGCTGAACTGCGAACCGAAGTCCATGACAAGGACGGTCTGTGCCCGGGCGCCGCCCTTGGTCTCCTTGCGGGGCCGGGCGGCGGTCTGAGTCTTGCTCAGCCCTTTCCCATCCCCACGTGCTGGGCCTGCTGGAAGCTCTTGCCTTCTGAGGTGATCGACGGCGCGATGACCATCTCGACGTGCTGGAACTCGGCGATGTCAGTGGCACCGCAAACTCCCAAAGCAGACCGGAGGGCGCCGGCAAAGTTCTGCGAGCCGTCGTCGACGCGCGCCGGGCCAAGCAGGATCTCTTTGAGGGTCGCCTTCGTGCCGACGTGAATGCGCGTTCCGCGCGGCAGGTTGGGGTCGGGCGTCGCCATGCCCCAGTTGAAGCCCTTGGACGCAGACTCCTCGGCGCCGGCCAGCGGAGTTCCGATCATGACCGCGTCGGCTCCTGATGCGAAGGCCTTGCATACGTCCGCACCGATGCGCATGCCACCGTCGGTGATGACCGCGACGCGCCTTCCGCCTCTCCTCATGTGCTCGTCGCGCGCGGCGGCCACATCGGCGGTGGCGGTCACCTGCGGCACACCGACGCCCAGTACGCCACGCGTCGTGCATGCAGCGCCAGGTCCGACGCCGACCAGGATGCCGGCGATCCCGGTTTCCATCAGCTCGAGGGCGGTCTCGTAATGCACGCAGTTGCCGACCACGACTGGGATGTCGCAAGCCCTGACCAGGTCCTCGAAGGAGAGCTGGTGATACGACTTCGACGAATGGCGTGCGGTGAGCACGGTGCCCTGAACGACGAGGACGTCCGCGCCGGCCTTCTGAGCCAGCTCGGCGCGCTCGGCGGCGCGGGCGGGGATGGTCGATACGGCGCACGCCACGCCGGCAGCCTTGATTGCGTTGATCCGCTCAGAGATCAGCTTGGGCTTGACCGGCTCTCGGTAGACCTCTTTGAGGAGGGCGTTGACGTGGGACTTGTCGGCCTCGGCGATCCGCTTGATGATCGGGGCTGAGTCTTCGTAGCGCGTGTGGACACCGTCCAGGTTGAGAACCGCAATGCCGCCAAGCTTCCCCATC
>DASXNH010000263.1:0-4171 GCA_036495195.1 Candidatus Dormiibacterota bacterium | reverse complement strand
TTTTCAGGCTGTATGGGCAGCCGGGGCCTGCGGTCAGGAGGTCACCTTCGTGGTGCATGATGACGTGGCGGTCGGACTGGACGGCCTGGACGTCGTTTTCGATGACGAACGGGTTGTGTCGGACGCCGGGATCGTGCTCGTCGCGACGATCGCGCAGCGCCTCGGGATTGAGGCTCGCGCCCGCCGGCTGGTGCGCTTGCGCTGGGATCGGCCCGGGGCCGCGAACGCCGGGCGGAAGGTGATGGCGCTCGTGTTCGCGATGCTGCTCGGTGCTGACAGCATCGATGACTGCGACGTCCTGCGGGCCGGGCGGACCCGTCGGCTGCTCGGTGGGTGGGTGCCGGCGCCGTCCACGCTCGGGACGTTTCTGCGGGCGTTCAGGAAGCGCCGGGATAAACCGGTCCGGAGAAGGAGATGAAAGAGCTCTACATCGAAGTGCTAGCGACACGCGATGGCCCCGAGCCGTGCGTCGGCCGTCCGCGAGGGCGGCGGCGAAGCGTCGGTAGGGGTACACGCAGGCTGGGCTATGGAGCCGCGAAATCAGCGTTCCAGGGTGCCGACGCCGTTGAACGAGGCGGAAGGCCACATCGGCGGCGGCGTTTTCGCGAGTCGTCGCCGGACCCTGCGCGGTCGATGAACCTGTGCATGCGTGGAGTCTCCGGGCGCGAGAACCGGGAGGTCCTATGGCTGCCCGCCGTCGTGATGGCAGGGCGGGCCGCTCAGGAAAGGCTGAGGTCGTACGCCTGAGATGCACGGCCATGGGAAGTCGGACAGACCCGTAGTACCTGCGAACCCGTCGAACAATGCCGGGCTACCGGTGGCGGAGGCGGGGGAGGGAAGGGGTCTGGGCAAGGGGAACGTAGCCAGCAACACGCGTCCCGGACTCAGTGCCGGACTGGACGCGCCAAGTGCGCTGGATCGCGTGCGCCGAGTCGCACGGCAGGACAAGGAGGCACGGTTCACCGCGCTCCTGCATCACGTCGACATCGATCGCTTGAGGGCGGCCTACTGGGCGTTGAGGCCCAAGGCCGCGCCGGGAGTGGACGGGGTCACGTGGTTCGATTACGGGCTGGATCTCGAGGAGAACCTTCGGGATCTGTGTGCGCGTGTTCACAGGGGTGGCTACCGGGCAAGACCGTCGCGGAGAGTGTTCATCCCGAAGGCGGACGGGCGGCAGCGACCGTTGGGCGTTGCCGCGCTGGAGGACAAGGTCCTGCAGCGCGCCGTTGTTGAGGTGCTGAACGCGATCTACGAGACGGACTTCCGCGGATTCTCCTATGGGTTTCGGCCTGGGCGCAGCCCGCATCACGCGTTGGATGCGCTCGCGGTCGGGATCCAGAGGAAGAAGGTGAACTGGGTGCTCGACGCGGACATCCGTGGGTTCTATGACGCCATCGACCACGGGTGGATGCTGAAGTTCCTCGAGCACCGGATCGCGGACCGGCGCGTGCTGCGCCTGATCCGCAAGTGGCTGAAGGCAGGAGTGATCGAGAACGGGGTCAGGACGGATACCGAGGAAGGAACGGCGCAGGGAGCATCGGCTTCGCCGCTGCTCTCAAACGTCTACCTCCATTACGTGTTCGACCTGTGGGCCGACCAGTGGCGACGGCGTCACGCGCACGGAGACATGATCATCGTGCGTTTCGCCGACGACTACATCGTCGGCTTCGAGCACCAAGATGACGCGCGCCGGTTTCTCGCTGACCTTCGCGGCAGGCTCGCGAAGTTCAGCCTGGAGCTGGCTGCCGAGAAGACGCGACTGATCCAGTTCGGCAGGTACGCCTCCGAGCGACGACAGCGGCGTGGCCTGGGCAAGCCTGAGACGTTCGGATTCCTTGGCTTCACGCACATCTGCGCGAAGACCAACGACGGGCATTTCATGCTCAAGCGCATCACCGAGGCGAAGCGAATGCGGGCCAAGCTGCACGCCCTCCAAGGCGAGCTGATGCGACGCCGGCACCAGCCGATCCCCGAACAAGGACGGTGGCTTGCCAGCGTCCTGCGCGGGCACTGCAACTACTACGGCGTGCCCGGCAATAGCGTCGCGATCCAAGCCTTCCATAACCAGGCGACACGGCACTGGCACAGGGCGCTTCGGCGCCGCAGCCAGCGCAGTCGTTTGAACTGGGAGCGCATGCATCGCCTCGCGGAACGATGGCTCCCGCCAGCCCGGATCACGCATCCTGCGCCCAGCCAGCGATTCAACGCCAGAACCCAAGCCAGGAGCCCAGTGCGCTAGCAGCGCACGCTGGGATCTGTGCGGGGGGCCGCCCGAGCCGACAGGCGAAGGGCGGTCCCTACCGCGACCCTTCGGGCACGTTCGTCAGCTCGACAGGGTGCTCGCCGAGACCCTCGCACGGGCGTGGGCCGCCGGTGCCGGCCCGGGTGACCGACAGCTCGTGGTCGATGTGGACAGCTTCGTTGGTGAGGTCTATGGCTATGACAAACAACGAGCCGGCTACGGGTACACCCGAAAGCGCGGTTATCACCCGATCGTCGCGACCCGTGCCGGCACTGGCGAGGTGCTCCACATCCGGGCGCGAAAAGGGTCGGCGAACACCTCCCGCGGCGCACTGCGGTTCGTCGAGGAGCTGATCCCCCGGCTCGCGAGGGCCGGCGCGATCGGCCCGAAGCTACTGCGAGCCGACTCCGGGTTCTGGAACGGCAAGATCATGGCCTGCTTGCAGCGGGCCGGCTGGACGTATTCGATCGGGGTCCGCCAACAACCGCACATCAAAGCCGCGATCACTGGCATTCCCGAGCAGGACTGGCAGCCGCTCGATGACTACCCCGCCGGCGGGGAGGCGCAGATCGCGCAGACGATGCTCGGCTCCCAGCGGCTGATCGTCCGCCGCACCCGCCTGCTCGGCGCCCAGGCCGAGCTATGGCCCGAGTGGCGCCACCACGCGTTCGTGACCAACCGCACCGACCCGCTCGAACAGGTCGAAGCCGAACACCGCCAGCACGCCGTCATCGAGCTCGCGATCCGTGACCTCAAAGACCAAGCACTCGCGCACTTCCCCTCCGGCAAGTTCCTCGCCAACGCCGCCTGGACAGTGATCGGCGCGCTCGCGCACAACCTCCTGCGATGGACGACGATGATCGGATTACCCGACACCGTCATCCCAACGGCCCGCACCATCCGCCGCCGGTTGCTCACCGTCCCCGGACGCATCACCCGCACCAGCCGACGAGTGACACTCCGGATGCCAGCCCGCTGGCCCTGGGCGCTCGCGTTCCTGACCGCGCTCCAGCGGCTGCGCGCAATTCCACCGCGGACCTGAACCACCGCGAGCGGCTCACGACGACGATCGACCCAGACCTCGCCTCGGCACGCCCGCGGCGCGCCAATCACGCCGCTGCAAGATGGCAAAACCACAGGCCCAAGACCACCGGCCCACCGCAACGCCCCCAGAGCGCCCCCACCACCTCGCCGCGACACCCGAATCCGGCGCACCACCAACGAACCCGGTCAAACGGTGGATCGAGGCTTAGCCCAGACGGCCGCTCCGGGGACGGCTGCGACTCATATCAACGGAGCAGCGCTGTGCCCGAACGCCGCTCGCACCGCGTCGCGCCGCTCGGCGGGGCGGCTTCCGAATTGCCCGGCGGATCCAGCACTGTCACACGCATGTCGACGTCTATGCTGCTAGCCCTTTGCGGAAGGGCGACTCAGGTGCTCGCCCGTCTAGCTCGACACCACTATTGACAAAGGTCGAGAAAACTGGCTATTGTCGATCGTCACCTCCGAGGGGCGCCCGGCGCACGAGAGAAAGGAAGGTGGAAGGACGGGGGTGAGCATCGAGCCAGGGCGCTGGCTCGACAGCAGACGCGCGCTTTCCTGCTGAAAGGTTTGCGACGGGCGGGGTAAGCCGTGACCGAGAAGGGAGTGGGTATGTCTCGTAAGCTCTCGCCTGCGACTGTGATCGCGGGGGTGGCGTTGTTCGTTGCGATCGGGGGAGGCGCTCTCGCCGCGTCCAGGGTCCTGATCACCAGCATCCATCAGATCAGCCCTGGGGTCGTGGCCAAACTGAGAGGCGAGCGGGGACCACGTGGCCCGCAAGGACTGCAAGGGCAACAAGGCACGCAAGGGCAACAAGGCACGCAAGGGCAACAAGGCTGGCAAGGGCAACAAGGACCGCAGGGCGAAGGGGCGGCAGCCTATGCGCTC
>DASXNH010000262.1:0-3720 GCA_036495195.1 Candidatus Dormiibacterota bacterium | reverse complement strand
GGCCGGCGGCGGGTCTTCGCATCCGCGGCGGACTGGCCCGGCTGGTCGCGATCCGGCAAGGATGAAACGTTGGCGTTGGAGGCGCTCGCTGCGGCCTCCGCCCGATATGCGCTCGCAGCCAAAGCCGCGCGCATCGCGTTCGCCCCAGGCACGAGGTTCGAGGTCGCGGAGCGGCTCCCCGGCGATGCCACCACGGAATTCGGCGCGCCGGGCGCCATCGCCAAGGCGGAGTCGAAGCGGCTGACAAAGAAGGAGGCGGGGAGGCTGTCGGCGCTGGTGGCCGCGTCGTGGACTGTCCTTGACCGCGTCGTCGAAAAGGCCCCGCCCTCGCTCCGCAAAGGTCCGCGTGGTGGCGGGCGGGACCGCGACAAGATCGTCGAGCACGTGCTTGCCGCCGAGACCGCGTATGCCCGCAAGCTGGGCCTCCGGTTGCAGACGCCTGACGCCGGCGACGCCGCTGCCCTACGCGATCACCGCAACGCGATAGTCGCCGCTTTGAGGGCGGGTACCAGGGGCGTCACCGAGCGGGGCTGGCCGGCCCGATACGCGGCACGGCGCATCGCCTGGCACGTCCTCGACCACGCCTGGGAGATCGAAGACCGCTCCACCTAGCAACACTCCGTTGCCTGGCAACGAAGCGAGTTTTGCAGCCGACGCCGGCCGCCTCGTGCAGTAACCTGAGGGCTCGGCTTCGGTGCTGGCGAAGCCTTAATCCAAGCGGGGGTGATTCGAGTTCATGGACGTACAGGAGGCAGTCGCGGAAAGCACGCCCATCGAGGCTGCCCAGGACAAGAAAGATGGGCTTCGGCGGTTCATGATGGGCCCGAACGACAGCTTGGAAGGCAAGCTCACCTATGACGGCCACGTCCATGTGGACGGCCGCGCGGAAGGCGAGCTTCGCGTCAGCGGCAACATCGAGGTGGCGTCCGGCGCCAAGGTGAAGGCGCTGCTCGAAGCGTCGAACGTCACCATCAAGGGTGACGTCGAGGGTGCGCTCAACGCCCGCGACAAGCTGGTGCTGGGCAAGAACGCAAAGTTGAGTGGCGACGTGTCGGTGCGGCGGCTCCAGATCGAGGATGGCGCCAGCCTGAACGGCCACGTCAGGATGGGCGATTTTGAGCGCCAGGGCTCCGGGGGCTAGGGTTCCCAGGTCGACGGCGGATCAGCCGCCGCCGGACGTGTCCGCAAGCAGCCAGCGGGGCGGGATCACGCTCGGCCCAAACGACCGCCTGATCGGCGAGCTGCACATCGACGGCGATGTGCGGCTGGGCGGAACGGTGCAGGGCGAGATTCACGCCTCCGGTGATGTCGAGGTCGACGACGCGGCCAAGGTGAACGCATCGCTGGCCGGCGGTGACATCAACATTCGCGGCAGCGTCAGCGGACCCGTGACCGCGCGCAAGCGTTTGGTGGTGGCCCGCTCGGGCTCTCTGACCGGCGACGTGCGGGTCGCTCGGTTGGTCATCCAGGATGGAGCCACGTTCAGCGGCAACGTCTCGATGGGCCCGCAGCCCGATGCCTTCGCCCTGCCCCAAGAAGCGCCGGTCGCGAGCGCGGCCCCGGAGCCGGCCAAAGCTGCGGCTCCCGACGCTCCCGCCATGCCCCAACCAGCGCGCGACGACGGCAAGGCCAAGGGCAAGCAGCCGAAGCGATAGGCGCCCTTACCTGGGTTTCCTGGTCGCGGCCTTCTTCGGCGCCGGCACCTTGGCGGGCATCCTCCCCGTGAGCTCGAGCGAGGTGGCGATCCACCCTTTGATTGCCGCCGGCTTCTCTTGCCAGGTGGCTGGCACCGTTACGTAACCCTTCATCGGCCGGCCAGCCATCGGCGCAAAATCCCGGCCGCCTTGCTTCCGGACCTTGGCGCCCTCGTCGTCCGGCAGCCTGACGAAGAGGTCTTCCCCGAAGAGGCCGGCGAACATGTTTCCGTTCACGAACGCTGCCAGATTCCCGAACATCGGCCGCAGGGTCACCGCCGGGCCTTCCGGCACGAGCCTGGTGAAGGCCGCCTTTGCCTGCTCGCTTGGCCTGGGCATCGTGCCCCCTTCCATAGGGCTCAGTCTGTGATTACCAGACGGTGCTTGATGGGGCCCGTGGTGTAGGTGCCCGCGGTGCTCACCATCGTGACCTTGAGCTGGAAGTCACCGTACGTGCTCGCCGACGGTCCCGAGCTGGTGCAGGAGAACGTGAGCGTGAACTTGATGGTGGCCTTGCCGCCGGATTTGACGCTCTTCGGTGAGAAAGTGTCGATTGTCTGGTCGAACTTTTGGCCCACCGAACCGATATTCCAACTGCCGTGCACGGCGACCAGAACTCCCGACTCGGACATCGACTTGATGGTGAGGTCCTTGCTGGTGGAGTTGTCAACGTCAAGGCTGCCGTGCACCTGGTAGGAATGGTCGGTGGCTGGGCTCGGGCACTTGTAGCTGGCGTCGACGTGCGCGTTGCTCAGGGTGACTTTGCCGGACAGGCAGAAGGGACCGCAGGCCCCGATAGCGGCGATGGCCAGGCATGCGATAGCGAGGCTTCTGAGCCGAGCCACGGCCAGATCTTAATCGCGCATCGACCCCATCGCGCAGATCGCGCGTTGGATTGCAAGAATGACTTGGTAAGAAGGACATGGTGACCACGTTGCTCAAGCGTCTCGGGAACCTCGGCCTGCTTCTCGTCGCGTCGGCGCTCCTCCTCGGCGGGCTCGCGGGCGCCGCGGTGGCCCACCACTTCGACGGCCTGTCGGCCGGCACCGTCGCCACCCACCAGCAGGACAAGGGCAAACCCCCGCAGAGATCGAAGAATCAGCACGACAACCAGAGGACCCCCCATCATGGCCGCCCTAACGTGGGCCCCGCCAGCAACGGATCAGGGCGCGCCTAAGACAAGGATACTTGACATTCTGATAAGTAGGCTTTACTCTGTCCAGACATGAGTGACGCCCCTCCCGATCACAATCCGACTCAAGCGCCAGTCGAGCCGCTGTACACGCACCCCGCGTCGCCATTCCTGCGTACCGAGGCGAACATCCCGCCACAGGTGGCTGCTGTCGGGGGTCCGCCAAAGCCGCACCGGCCGGCGCTGTCGACCTGGGTCATCTACCGGTCACAGATCGAGATCGGGCTGGCCCTGCTGGCGTACATGATGTTGCTGATCGGGTCGGTCACCGTGCTGCGCGGCAACCCCGACGCCTCGTGGCGATACGTGATCGCGCTGGTGCCCGTGCTGCCCGCGGCTCTGGTGGTGTTCCTGTTCGTACGCCGGCTCGCTCAGACCGATGAGCTGCAGAAGCGGATCCAGACCGAGGCGTTCGGTTTCGCCTTGGCGGGAACCGCGCTCCTCACTTTCACCTATGGGTTCCTGGAGGGGGTTGGCTTGCCGCACCTCAACTGGACTTACATCCTGCCCCTGATCGCGGTCCTGTGGGGCGTGGGGACAGCCATCTTCACGTTCCGGTATCGGTGAAGAACCGGCTGAGAGTCCTCCGCGCTGAGCTCGACTGGTCGCAGGCAGACCTGGCGCAGCGGCTGGGCGTGTCGCGTCAGACGGTGAACGCGATTGAAACCGGCAAGTACGACCCGAGCCTGCCGCTGGCCTTCTCGCTGGCCCGCACTTTCAAGCGGCGGATCGAGGAAATCTTCGAAGCGGAACCGAAGCGCGGCTAGCGAGCCGGCTGCGCAGCGATTGGTCACATCCCCGGCAGGCGATCGAGTCAGTCGTCGAACCTGCTAA
>DASXNH010000261.1:0-33018 GCA_036495195.1 Candidatus Dormiibacterota bacterium | reverse complement strand
TGTTCGATTCCTCATGAGCATCGTCAACACCTGGGCCTGCTACATCGGATGGATCTGGGTCGCGTTCGACCCCAGAAAGCAAGGCTGGCACGACAAGGTCGCCAACTCCGTGGTACTGCAGTATTGACGGAAGGAGGATCTCGAGATGCAGAACCCACCGCCCCCGCCGCCCAGCTATGCGCCGCCGCCACCGCCGCCGATGCCTGGCGGCTACCAGCCGATGGCCGTCGCATCGTCGGGTGCCTACGGCGGCTTCTGGATCCGCCTCGTCGCGTACATCATCGACGCGATCCTGCTCAGCATCGTCGGAGCCATCTTGAGCGCGCCGCTTGGGGTCAATTACAGCGACGTGAACAGCCTCAGCAGCGGGGCGGCTCGGACATCAAACGGAATCGATCTCGTTCTCAGCTTCCTGTATTTCACTCTGCTCTGGACCTACATGGGCGCATCGCTCGGCCAGCGCCTTCTCGGATTGCACGTGGTGGACGCAACGACCGGACAGCCGATTTCCTTCGGCAAGGCCGCCCTCCGATGGCTCGGGCTGATCATCTCGTTCCTTGTCTGCTTCATCGGTGTGATCTGGGTCGCGTTCGATGCGCGCAAACAGGGATGGATGGACAAGATCGCGGGGACGGTGGTCATCCGCAGGTAGGCGAACGCGTTCGCGGAGGGTCAGATCCCTCCCTGAGGGAAGCGCGACCGCAACCAGTCGACGATGACTTGAAGCGGGGTTCCTGGCGTGAAGAGCTCGGCCACGCCCTTCTTCTTGAGGGCGGCGATGTCGTCCTCGGGGATGATGCCACCGCCGAACACGACGATGTCGGTGGCCTTGCGCCGCTTCAACTCCTGAACGACGGCTGGAAACAAGGTCATGTGGGCGCCGGAATGGATGGAGAGACCAATCACCTGGGCGTCCTCCTGAAGCGCCGCGTCAACCACCATCTCCGGCGTCTGGCGCAGGCCCGTGTAGATGACCTCGTAGCCGGCATCGCGCAGCGCCCTGGCGACGACCTTGACACCGCGGTCGTGGCCGTCGAGGCCAACCTTGGCCACCAGAATTCGCACCGGCCTCACCGCGGTTTGCGCGCTCATCTAAATAACCGCCTTCTCTGTATAGATGCCGAAGACCTCGATCAGCGTGTTCATGATCTCGCCTTCGGTAGCGTAGGCGCGGACTGATTCGAGGATGTAGGGCATGAGGTTGTCGGTGCCCGCCGCCGCCTTTCGAAGCGCGGCCAAAGACTTGTTACACCTCGCCTGATCGCGAGTACGCCGCACCTCTTTCACCCGCGCGACCTGTTCCCCCTCCAGCTTGGGGTCGATCCTGAGGATCTCCATCGGCTCCTCGTCGTCGACGGTGAATTCGTTGACGCCGACGATCAGCCTTCGTTTCTGCTCCAGCTCCTGCTGGTATCGGAAAGCCGAGTCGGCAATCTCCTTCTGGAAAAAACTCGCCTCGATCGCCGGAATCACGCCGCCCAGCTCCTCGATCCGCTTGAAGTAGACCTCGGCCTGCCGCTCGATCTCATCGGTGAGCGCCTCGACCAGGTAGCTACCGCCGAGCGGGTCGACGGTGTTCGCCACACCTGTCTCATATGCCAGCAGCTGCTGCGTGCGCAGCGCGAGACGCGCCGCCTTGTCCGTAGGAAGAGCGAGCACCTCGTCCATCGCGTTCGTGTGCAGCGACTGGGTGCCGCCAAGCACCGCTGCCAACGCTTCGATGGCGGTACGCGCGATGTTCAGCTCGGGCTGCTGTGCGGTCAGCGAGACTCCCGCCGTCTGCGTGTGGAACCGCAACTTCAGAGACCGCCCGTCCTGGGCGCCATAGCGATCCCGCATCCAGCGGGCCCAGATGCGCCTCGCCGCCCGGAACTTGGCGATCTCCTCGAAGAAATCGATATGGGCATCGAAGAAGAATGAGAGGCGGGACGCGAAGTCGTCGATCCGCATGCCGCGTTCCACGCACGCATCGACGTATGCCATTCCGTCGGCGAGGGTGAAGGCAAGCTCCTGGGCCGCCGTGGAACCGGCTTCGCGGATGTGATAGCCCGAGATGGAGATCGTGTTCCACTTCGGAACCTCTTTGGCGCAGAACTCGATGGAGTCCACGACGAGCCGCATCGATGGCACCGGCGGAAAGATGAACTCCTTCTGGGCGATGAACTCTTTGAGGATGTCGTTCTGCAAAGTGCCGCCCAGGGCTGACATGGGCACGCCCTGCTTCTCCGCCACCGCTATGTACATGCAGAGCAGGATCGCGGCCGGCGAGTTGATGGTCATCGAGGTCGTTATCTCGCCCAACGGGATCCCATCGAACAGCGTCTCCATATCCGCCAGAGAATCGATGGCGACGCCGCAGTGGCCGATCTCTCCGCGGCTGGTCGGAGCGTCCGAGTCCTGTCCCATGAGCGTGGGCATGTCGAAAGCGACCGATAGCCCGGTCTGCCCGTTCGCAAGCAGGTACTTGTAGCGCCGGTTGGTCTCCTCGGCCGTGGCGAAGCCCGAGAACTGGCGCATGGTCCACAGGCGGCCGCGGTAGCCGCCCGGGTGGATGCCGCGCGTGTAGGGGAAGACCCCGGGCATCTCCTCATCGCGCTTCGGCAGGTCGTCGGCGGTGTAGAGAGGCTTGAGCGCGATGCCCGAGATCGTGGAAGTCTCGATCTCGTCCCCACGCGTCGGGCTGGACTCGAATTCCTCCTTCCAAACCTCCTTGGCGTCGCGAGCTCGGACCTTCATCTATTCAATTATCTCCCCGAGGTCGGAAGTCAGCCTTTCCCACGCTTGCGGCCATCGGCGCCGATCCGGTTGAGGATCTCCTCGGCGGCCCGATATGGGGAGCCGTCTTTCAGGAGGCTCCGGGTCAACGTGCTGTCCTCGCCGAGGGCCAGCCTGGCCCGCTGGCGGGCGAGTTCGGCGACGACCTCGGCCGTCTCATCCTTGAGGCGCTTCGCGGCCAACTCCTGGACCCGGCCGCTCGATTCGAGATACGCGCGGTGGGCTTCGATCGCGGCCCACATGTCATCGATCCCCTCCTGACGCGCGGCCACCGTGGCGACGATCGGCGGCTTCCAGGGCTTCGCGGCTGTCCCGGTGGCCCCAGGAGCACGGAGGCTCAACATGGCGCGGAGCTCCATCGCGACCCGCTGGTACCCCTCGAGGTCGGCCTTGTTGACGACGAAGATGTCGGCGATCTCCAGGATCCCCGCCTTGATCATCTGCACGCCATCGCCAAGGTTTGGAGTCATGACCACGACGGTGGTGTCCGCGACGGCGGCCACCTCTAGCTCCGACTGGCCAACGCCGACCGTCTCAAGGATCACCTGGTCGAAACCGAAGGCTCCCAGCAACCTGATCGCCTCCCGCGTCGCCAGGGAGAGCCCGCCAAGATGACCCCTGGCGCCCATGCTGCGGATGAATACCTTCGGGTCCAGCGCGTGCCGCTGCATCCGGATCCTGTCGCCGAGGATCGCCCCACCCGTGAAAGGGGAGTTCGGGTCGGTGGCGATGACCGCCACCGACCTGTCCTGTTTGCGCAGGAGGGCGACGAGTGCGTCGACGAGCGTCGATTTCCCGGTGCCGGGAGCGCCTGTGAACCCAACGACCGCGGGGCCTTGCCTTGCCTTCGGAGGTGTCTCAAGCGCACGAACCCCTGGGTCGCGGCGCTCGACGAGGCTTATCGCACGTGCCAGAGCACGGATGTCGCCGGCGCGAAACCGCCCGGCCAGGTCGCCATCGCCGTCTGCATCGGCCATGGCCACAACTTAGCAGCGACTCATCCCGGGAGGGAGAGCAGCCACGCGCGCAGCGCCTGGCGATGAGAGGGAACCGACTGGTTCGACCTCATTACCGCGCGGCAGGGTTGGCCGGGGTCCCCTCCCCCGACTGGTTCCCTCTCATTTATTTATTGCCCCAGGAAGCGGGCGGCGAAGTCGTGGCCCACGATCACCACCAGCCCAAACGTCTGCTGGTAGCGGGCGGGCGCGGGGTTGGCCGGTGTGGCCTGGACCACCTTGGCGCCAAAGTAAGTCGCCAGCCACTTCGCGGTGAGCGGAAACTGCCCACCCGAATAATCCAGTATCACCGTCTTCGACGAGGGGGCATGAGGAATGGGATCGGTCAGCATCAGGCCGGTCGGGTCGAACATGCCAGTCACGCGACTCGCGAGGTCCACGAAGTTGTTGGAGCCGTTCGCGATCTGGATCGGCGCCTTCTCCGCCAGCACGGTGGGACTGATCAACAGGTACTTGATGTAGCGGTGAATCATCGAGTAGCTCTGGTCGAGGGGACAGAGTTGCGACACGTATGGCCCCATGCCACAGTCCGCAAAGTCGAGGAGGTTGCCGGCAGTCCCTGGCTGCGGCGCCGTCAGAGCCACCCTGATGATCGAGGTGTTGGGCAGGTTCTTCCCCCAGTCGTAGATCGCCTTCATGTCGGACAGCGTCATGTCGGTGGTGATGTTCTTCTGCAGCGCGTTCAAGAGCTGCGGCGCCTTCGAGAAACCGTTGACCGACGTCGTCTTGTTCTTGATCGCCTGCATGATGTCCTGCTGGCGGCGGGCGCGACCAAAGTCCGACGACTGGGCAGCCTGGACGGCGTGCCGCGACCGCGCGATCTCCAGCGCCTGCTCCCCATTCAGGTGCTGGCAGCCGGCTTTGAAGTGGATCGGGTGGTATCCACCCTTGTAGTCCGGATATGACGTGTCGTCGAGCGCTGAGGTCAGGCACACGTCAACGCCGCCGAGTGCGTTCACCATGTCCCGAAACGCGACGAAGTCAACGGCGATGTACCTGTCGAACGTGAGGCCGGTGATCTTGCTGACCTCGTGCTCGGCGGCGTGACCGCCGCCATCCCGCCCGGTATATGCCTTGGCGACACAACAGATGATGTTGGTGTACGGGACCTCGTAGGCCGCGTTGATCTTGTTGGCCCACGTCCGACCTGGGCTCTGAAGTGTCATCTTCACCACCAGGTCTCGCGGGATCGATGCGAGCACCACCCGGTCGCTGGCAGGATCGATGGTCACGGCCATGATCGAGTCGGTGAGGTACGGCGCGTCATTCTCGTAGCCGCCGCGGCCGAGCAGAAGGATGTTGACGCGCTGGCCGTGCTTGAGCTTGTATGCGATCGTGCCCTGGGCCGGCTCGAGGACCTGAACCACCTCACCGATTGGATTGATGTGATGACCGGTGGTGGCGGCGATGAAATCGTCCAGCCGCTTGTAGGTGAGGGTCGCCCCGACGAGCAGGACGATCAGCAGGGCGGCAACGATCATCGCCGGGACCGAACGAGTCAGGCGGTAGGAGACGTTGTAGCGGGATCGCCTGGCCCTTGGCCTGGCCCTAAGCATGCGCACTGGGAGTTTAGCGTCCAGGCCCTATGAAACGACGATGAGGCCCGGGGGGTTACGCAACCCACCGAGCCTCACCAGCCGGAAACCGGTCACCACCGGTGACGGATCAAGGCGTGATCGTGTTGCCGTTCGAGTGCGCTGCGAGGAAGATCGTGAAAATCGCCCACGCCGCGCTGGCGATGAAGCCAATGATGCCGAGGATCAAGCCGGCCAGGGCGAGGCCACCCCCGCTCACGCTGCCGCCACTGGCGGCGATTCGCTGCCGGGAGATGAATCCCATGATCGCGGCGGCAGGACCCAGGATGATGCCGAGGCACAGCGGCCAGAAACAGACCAGTGACAGGATGCCCGCGATGAGAGCGCCGATTGCGAGGCCGTCGGTCCGGGGGCCCGCGACCGCCGCTCCGGTGTAGCCAGCAGGCGGCGGTGGCACATAGCCCCCGGCCGGTGGTGGCGAAGGCACAAAGCCTCCTCCCGGAGGTGGCGGCGGCGGCGGTGGTGGTGGCGGCGGAGGCGTAAACCCACCACCCGGCGGCGGCGGTGGTGGCGTAAATCCTCCGCTTGGCGGCGGCGGCGGCAAATCGGACATCTAACTCCTCCTTACGCCGCTTCCGCGGCGCACTACCCCTTCTCGAAGCTGCGAATTATCCAGGCCTGCATCGCCAGCGCGTAGGCCGAGGTCACGAGAACACCGACGATGCATGCCACTGACCCGATCGAGCCGACGAAGCTGGCGGCGATCAGCATAAGGCCGGCGATCAGGGTGTGGTTCAGATTCGCGCGAGATCGGCGAACCACCGCGCGAACGTCGATTCCGGCGGCCACGCCCCCCCGGTCGGTGGCCAGCACGATGGCCGGCCCAAGGAAGGTCAGAGCCAGGCTCAGCACTGTGATCACGCTGAAGCCGATCAGGTTCAACAGCACCGCAGCCGCAATCAAACCGGTGTTGGCGGAACCCTGTCCCTGGTTCACCGACAACGCGAGGGCGGGAACGAAGACCAGCAGTGCGACGACCACGATCGCCAGCGCGTAGATCAACTCCACCGCGAACAATCGAAGGCCTCGGCCGATGTAGCTCAGGTTGGCTGGCGCAAGCCTCTCCTCTCCCGCGCGCAGCCGGTCGAGCGACGCGAGCATCCAGCCCAGCCCGTTGATCGAACCGATGATCGGAATCAAGAGAGTCAGCGCGATGATCAGCAGCTTGGAAACCCAGTCGGGGTCGCGAAAGGGCCAGGTGAACGCCTCTGTGATTCTGTCCACGCGTTTCTACCCCAAGGTCGGAGTGGCCGATGCGGCCACCAGCAGCAGCACCAGCCAGGCCAGTGTGACGACTGCCCCGATCGCGGTCGCGACGATGCCCAGCACCGAGCCCGTCACCGCCAGGCCCCGACCTCTCGCTGGTTCGGCGGCACCGTGGATCCGTGAGGTCGCCGAGCGGCCCAGAAAGTAGGCCATCGGACCAAGGGCCAGGCCGGGGAGACCGAACGGAAGGCCCAGGAGGATGCCGAAGATCGCGGCGATGACCGAGATGACAGCGCGACCATCGGTGGGCGCGGCGCGTCCGATCGACGGAGGGGGATAGTCGGGCGGGGGATGGTACGGCGCCACGGCGGGAGGTTGCGGATACGGCGATCTCTCCTGCACGGATGGCTCGAGCGACTCCGGGCTGTGCAGCGTCACCGCAGCAACGATCTCGCGATGACCACCCTCTGAATCTGGTTGGTGCCTTCGTAGATCTGGGTGATCTTCGCATCACGCATCATTCGCTCGACTGGGTAGTCCGAGATGTAGCCGTAGCCGCCGAGGAGCTGCACGCAGTCGGTGGTCACCCTCATCGCCATATCCGATGCGAACAGCTTTGCCATCGCTGCAACCATGGTCAGATCCGAAGCCTTCGCGTCCACCTTGGTCGCCGCTCGATAAACAAGATGCCGTGCAGCTTCGATCTGAGTGGCGATGTCGGCCAGCATGAACTGGATGCCCTGGAAGCTGGCGATTGGCTGGCCGAACTGTTTCCTTTCCTTGACGTAATTCAGCGCGTAATCGAACGCCCCCTCCGCGATCCCCAACGCCTGCGCCCCGATGCCAGGGCGCGACCTGTCCAGCACAGCCAGGGCGAGTTTGAAGCCGGTGCCCTCCTCGCCAAGTCGGTTGGCAATCGGTACTTTTACGTCTTCGAAAACCAGCTGCGCAGTGGGAAAGCCGCGAATCCCGAGCTTGTGCTCGAGCTTGTCAGCCTTCCAGGGACTTGTCTCGCGCTCGAGCACGAAGGCGGAGATGCCGCGTTGGTTGGCTTCAGGATCGGTCTGCGCGAAGACGACGAGTGTGCCGGCAATGCTGCCTCCGCTGATGAACTGCTTCGTGCCGTTCAGCACGTACTCGTTCCCGTGACGGACGGCACGTGTTTTCATCGCGGCGGCGTCGGAGCCGCTTCCTGTCTCGGAGAGCGCGTACGCGGCGACCTTCTCCCCAGTGGCCAATGGCGGGCACAGCCGTTTCTTTTGCTCCTCAGTGCCGGCGACCAGGATCGGGTATGCGCCGAGCGCCTGAACGGCGAGGATCAACGATGAGGTTGCGCACGCTTTGGCGATCTCCTCGATACCCATGCAGATCGAAACGCTGGAGCCGGAGATCCCCCCGTACTGCTCAGGGAATGGGATGCCCAGGATGCCGTTCTCCGCGAACAACCTCTCGATGTCCTTCGGGTATTCGGACTTCGCGTCGATTTCCGCGGCCCGGGGAGCGACCTTGTCCTGAACGAGCTCGCGGATCGTTTCCCGGATCGCGATCTGCTCCTCGGAGAACTCGAAATCCACGGGGTGAGCTTAGCTGAGCACCTCGCGGGCGATGACGATGCGCTGGACCTGGTTCGAACCCTCGTATATCTGCAGCGCTTTGGCGTCGCGGACGTGGCGTTCGAATGGACTTCCCGAGACCGTGCCTTCCTCGCCCGCCAGCTGAACGGCGTCCAGCGCAATCTGCATGGCGGTATCGGTGCAGTGGAGCTTGGCCATCGACGCCTGTCGCGTAAAGGGCCGGCCGAGGCTGCACAGCCATGCGGCGTTGTAAGCGAGCATCCGAGCCGACTCCAGGCGCGTCGCCATGTCCGCGAGCATGAACTCATCACCCTGGGCCCCTTCCCGCTCCCGGAGCGCTGCGCGCGACTCGTCGACGGCCGCCTGAGCAATTCCGAGCGCCTGGCCTGAGATGCCGATGCGGCCGGAATCGAGCGCCCGCATCGCCACCGTGAAGCCATGGCCCTCGGCAGCCAGCCGGTTGGCAGCCGGCACCACAAGGTCTTCGAGCACCAGCTCGCCGGTTGGCGATCCGCGCAACCCCATCTTCTCGAACAGCTGGCCAACGCGCAGGCCTGGTGTATTCGCGGGCACAAGAAAAGCACTGATCCCAGCTGCCCGCTGATCCTCGCGTCCCGTCCGCGCAAACACGATGTACAGATCCGCCCGCCCAATCGTCGTTATGAAAACCTTCGTGCCGTTGAGGACGTACCGATCGCCATCGCGGCGGGCGCTCGTCGTCAGCGAGGCTGCATCCGACCCCGAAGCCGGTTCGGTCAGGGCGAAGGCGCCCAGCAGCTCGCCCGACGCGAGAGGCGGGAGCCACCGGCGCTTCTGCTCCTCAGTGCCGAAGAGCAGGATCGGCTCGCTCCCGACGCTCGTGTGAACGTCGACGATGACCGATGTCGAAGCGCAGGCCTGGGCCAGCTCTTCGATGCAGAGAGCGAAGGCGATTGCATCCAGGCCGGCCCCGCCGTACTCACGTGGGATCAGGACTCCCATGAGCCCGGCTGTCTTGGCCGCCTCAATGGCCTCGATCGGGAATCGATGGTCGCGATCGACCTCTTCGGCATGCGGCCGAACCACTCCCTGCGCCAGTTCGCGGACGGCGTCTCGGAAGTGTGCGTGCTGGGGCGCCAAATCCAGGTCCACTGGCAGGCAAACTAGAATAGGGAATCGGGAATGGAAGCAGGACCTAGATACCTCGAAGGCACCACGGTCGGGAGCGGACGCGACATCATCGGGGTGCGGCGAGACCGGATCGCGGACATCATCGGCACCGGTCGCGAGATCATCTCGAGGGCAAAGGCCGAAAAGCTGCTGCCCGAAACGATCACCGGCGCCACTGCGGCGCTGCTCGTGACCATCGCGGGCTACGGCGAGCCGCTGTCAGAAGGCCAATGGCGCGAGCTGGCTGGAGTCGTGGGCGGGATCATGCGCGACAACACCTATGCGGACCTGGCCCGCCTCAGAACGTTGATTACCCAAGAGCAGTTCTTGAACGTGGCACGAAACCAGGGTTACGGTCGTTTCATCCGGCGCCTCGATGATGGTCGCTGGGTGTGCGAGCTCGCCCCCAAGCTGGAAGATCTCCCTGACGAATAACGGTCTGCTCTCAGCCCTGCGGTCGCGACCGCTGCGCGTGCTGGTCGCGGCGCTGTTCACGATCGTGATCCTGAGCCCGGCCGGAGTGGTCTTCGCCGTGGTCTGGACGACTCCTTACCTGAGCCCCTCGACGCCGACTGCGGAAGCGACCCCCACAGGCCCGATTCGAGCCCTCCCCGCGCCTGATGTCCAGCCGGGCACCCTGCCGGCCACGGCGGTGAACGTGTACGCCAACATCATGTCGGGCACTGTTCCATGTCCGCTCTGCAAGCTTCCTCCGCGCGTTTACGTCCCCAACAGCGGAGCCGGCACTGTCGACGTGATCGATCCGTTGACCTTCAAGGTGATCGACCACTTTGCGGTCGGGTCGATTCCCCATCACATCGCCCCGGCGTGGGACATGAGCGCTCTTTACGTCGACAACGAGGGCTCGAGCACCTTGACGAAGATCGACATCCACACCGGCAAGCCCGCCGGCACGATCTCGATTCCGTTTCCGTACAACCTCTACTTCACGCCGGACGGCACGAAGGCGATCGACGTCGTCGAGCGGCTGCAGCGCATCGAGTTCCGCGACCCGCACCATGGGTGGAAGCTGCTGGCCTCGGTTCAGATCCCGTGGGCGGGCGCCGATCACCTCGACTTCAGCGCGGACGGCAGCTATCTCATGATCTCGACCGAGTACACGGGAATGCTTGCCAAGGTCGACGTCATCCACATGAAGCTGGTCGGCGCGGTGCATGTCGGCGGGCTCCCGATCGACGTGAAGCTCTCCCCCGACGGCACCGTCTTCTACGTGAGCAACCAGGGCCGCATGGGAGTCTCGGTGGTCGACCCGATCGCGATGAAGGAGATTCAGTTCATCCCGACCGGGAAGGGCGCCCACGGCTTCCAGGTTTCCCGCGATGCCAGGGACCTGTACGTTTCGAACCGGCTCGAAGGGTCGTTCTCGGTCATCGACTTCGCGACCCGCAAGGTGGTCGCCAAGTGGTACATCCCCGGCGGCGGCAGCCCAGACATGCTCCAGCTCAACCCAGCCGGAACGCAGCTGTGGGCGTCAGGCCGCTACAACGCCACCGTCTACGTGATGAGCACCGTCACCGGAAAGCTGCTCGCGAAGATCCCCGTCGGCTCGGAGGCTCACGGGTTGACGTACTTTCCGAACGTCGGTCTTCACAGCCTCGGCCACAACGGCGTCTATCGCTGACGGCGCTCGTCACGAGCGACCTGCCGCTCGGTCGTCGATACCCACGTAGGACCGCGACGGTCGAGGTTTGCCAAAAGCGAGCTCGCGCCTCGTGCAACGCTTACGCCCACCAACATGACGATGGCTCTCGCCGGCCTGATCTTCGCGGCGACCCTCGTCGCCATCATCGTTCGGCCGTTCCGCATCAACGAGGCCTGGTCGGCCGGCGCCGGCGCCGCCCTGATGCTGATCACCGGGGTGGTGAGCCCGAATGCCGCATTCGTCGCCATCGGTTCCGAGTGGAACCTGTTCCTCTTCTTTCTCGGGCTCATGCTGACCGCGGCGGTCGCCGACATGGCGGGCTTCTTCGACTGGGCGGCGGCCCTCGCGGCGGCTGCCGCCGGGGGTAGCGGCCGGCTTCTCCTCTTCAACGTCTTCGTCCTTGGCGCCGTGATCACGACATTCCTCTCCAACGACGCGACGGCGATCATCCTGACCCCAGTCGTCTACACCATCGCGACCCGCCTTCGGCTTCGGGTCATGCCCTACCTGTTCGCGGTCAGCTTCATGGCCAACGCGGCATCCATGACGCTGCCGATATCGAATCCGATCAACGTCCTCACCGGTGATCGCCTGCACGCGCCGCTCGCCGTCTACGAGGGCCATCTGCTGCCGGCCTCGATTGCCTCGATCGCGATCACGACCGCCGTCCTCATGGCAATCTTCTGGCGCTCGGCGGCCGGCCACTTCGAGTTCGACTGGAGGGCCGCGGTCAAGCTCGCGATTGCCGATCGCTCGTTCTTCGTCGCCGTCCTGGCCGGGCTCCTGGTGCTCGCCGTCGCCTACGTCGTCGGTTCCGCGCTGCTGTGGCCCCTCGGGGTGGTCGCGATCGCGGGCGGGGGCGGCCTGTTTGCGCTCGCCGCCGCGCGCCGCCGGCTGTCGCGCGAAGACCTGAGCGCGCATGTGAGCCCCGCCCTGTTCGTCTACATCGCCGCGCTCTTCATCCTGGTTCGCGGCGTTGAGGAGGCGGGCATCACGCCGGCTCTCGTCTCGTCCGCCGTCGGCCAGGCCGGCGACGCGGGGAGCGCTGTGGTCGCCGGCCTCCTCGGCAGCGCCGCGGCCTCCAACCTGATCAACAACCTGCCCGCGGTCCTGGTCTTCATCTCAGGCGCGCAGGCGGGCGGCGTGCAGCCGTCCCTGTACCAGCCGTTTCTCTTCGGCGCTCTCGCCGGAGCCGACCTCGGTCCCAACCTGACCCCGGTGGGAGCCCTGTCGACGATGCTGTGGCTGGTGATCGTCCGGCGGCGCGGCGTCGAGGTGTCCGCGTGGGACTTCCTCAAGCTCGGCGCCATCGTCGCCCCCCTCACCCTGCTCGCGGCGGGGCTGCTCGTGGCGGCGAGCTTCCGGTGAAGGGGACGCCGGGGGAGAATGGCCTGGACCCAATGCGCGTGCTCGTGCTCGTGGACGGCTTCGAGACCGAAGGCCTGCTCGGCTCATTGGCGCGACTGCTGCGACTAGGCGATGCTGAGCTCGTCCTCCTGTATGTGCGACATCCTGGGGCGAGGGCTGGGCTCGAGCTCGGGCCGCAGCGGCCTGGCGGCCACCACCTGCCGCCCCATCGCGAGCGTGAGCTGGCCGAGGCCGAGCGAACCGGAAGCTCCGAGGCGCTGGCCGAAGCCGAGCAGCTGGCTGGGCCGCTGGCGGCCGCCGTCAGGTCGATCCGGGTGGACGGCGAGCCTGGCCCCGTCGTGTGCGATCTCGCCCGGACGGAGGTCGCCGACGTGGTGGCTCTCCGGGGCACCGGCCGCGGCCGGCCTCCCGTCGGCCCCGGCTCGCTGGGCCCGACCGCACGGTTCGTCGTCGACCACAGCCCCTGCCCGGTCCTGCTGCTGCGCGACGGCGGGTAGCTCTCTCAGCAGCCCAGAAGGCGCGCGATCAGCATTCTCTGCACCTCCGAGGTGCCCTCGCCGATCTCGTTGACCTTGACGTCGCGCCAGTACCGCGCCACCGGGTAGTCCTCCATGAAGCCGTACCCGCCGTGGATCTGCACCGCCTGGTCCGCGGCCCGCTTGGAGGTCTCGGAGGCGTACAGCTTGCACATGGCAGCGAGCATCCGCGCCTCGTCGGTGGTCTCGCCCGCCGTGCTCATGTAGGTCGCCGCGGCTCGATACACCATCGTGCGGGCGATCTCGGTTTCCATCGCCATGTCCGCCAGCTTGAACTGAATCGCCTGGTGCTTGGATATCGGCACGCCGAAAGACCTGCGCTCTTTGGCGTATGCCAGCGATGCGTCGAGGCATGCCTGCGCGAGACCGACCGACAGCGCGGCGATCGCGATGCGGCCCCCGAGCAGCGTGTGGAGGAACTGCCGGTAGCCGCCTCCCCGCTCCCCGAGCAGGTTCTCCTCGGGGACGCGGCAATCCTCGAAGCTCAGCGGGTGCGTGTCCGAGGAGTGCCATCCGAGCTTGCGATAAGACTCCAGCACGTGGTAGCCGGGCGTCCCGGTGGGGATGATGAAGGCGCTGATCTCGGGGCGATCGCCGTTGGCCTGGGCGGTCACCGCCGTCGCCGTCACCCCGGCCGAGATCTCGGTCCCGCAGTTGGTGATGAACTGCTTGGCGCCGTTGATCACCCAGCTGCCGTCGTGCAGCTCGGCCCGCGTCTTCGTCGCGCCGGCATCGGAGCCGGCCTCAGGCTCGGTCAGGCCGAAAGACCAGAGCTTGCGGCCCGCGAGCAGATCCGGGAGCCACATCGCCTTCTGCTCCTTGGTGCCGAAGTCGTAGATCGGCGCGGCGCCCAGGCAGACTGCCGCTTCGAGCGTGATGCCGACGCCGGTGTCCGCGCGCGATATCTCCTCGATCGCCAGGCACAACGAGAGGAAGTCGCCGCCCGCTCCGCCGTACTCCTCCGAGAACGGGAGCCCGAACAGCCCCAGCTCCCCCATCTGGCGGACGATGTCGTACCCAAATCGGTGGTGACGGTCGAGCTCCTCGGCGGCCGGCGCCACCACCTCGCGAGCGAAATCGCGACACACGTCGCGGATCGCCTGTTGCTCAGAGGTCAGTTGAAAGTCCAAGGCACCAATCGTTGCATGGCGCGGCCGGACCGCGCATCGACCTCAGTTGCCCAGGACGAAAACCTTGAGCGCCCAGCTGAACCCCACCAGAGCAACCACCAGGACGGCGACCAGGCGCCACTGGCGCGAGCTGAAGTTGAGCGCCCAGCTGCGACCGCTGACCATGCCGGCGACCAGGCCGGCCACCCCCACCACGCTGCCCGCAAACAACGCTGGGCCCAACGGATACAGACGCACGGCGTCGGCGACATCCCCCTGCCACATGTAGGCGAACGCGCGGGTGCCGCCACAGAAAGGACAGGGGTGGCCTGTCAGATAGAAGAAGGGACACGGCGGTAGGACCCAGTGTCCGACGTGGAGAGCCCAATAGATGCGCGTGTAGCCAAGCCACAGGAGCAGGCCGCCGATAAGGGAGAGGTCGCGAATGCGGTCGCCCGGCCCGGGCCTCGTGATCGCGACCGGAAGAACCACGGTGAGTAGACTAGCCGTCCCGTGCCCGTGCCTCCGCGAAGGCGCATGCGTCAGCGGTCACGCTGACGGCATAGTCGAAGTCCATGTCGGCGCCGCCCCACTCTGCTACGGGGATGCCTGCAGTGATCTCCGGGTGTCGAGAGCGAAGCAGAGCCGGAACCCCTCGGTCGAACCCAACCGGGTCGCGGGGAGGCGGCTGAATCACATGGCCGTCGTCAGTCTCGAAGGAGAACCCGTGGGCGCTCTTGCGGATGCGATACGCGCCGTCGTGGTGGCGGCGGTGGTGGAAGCCGCACAGGAGCAAAAGGTTGTCGAGGTTGGTTGGGCCTCCGAACGCCCAGTGCTCGAAGTGATGAGCCTCCGTTCGCTGCGCCGGAACCGAGCAGCCCGGGAAGCGGCAGAACCGATCCCGCACGTGCAGCGCGAGGCGAAGCTTGTCAGGGACGATGCGCTGTTTGCGACCAACGTCGATGGGAAGCCCATCGCGCTCGACGAGACAGATGGCTTCGGCATCGCAGCCGAGCCTTAGCGCCGCCGCCGCCGACAGGGGCGCACCGCCCTCCACGAAGCATCGACCCTCGCTCGATTCGCCGGTGAGCACGCGCGCATCGACGTGCACGACGACCTGGCGGGCAGCGGGCGAGGTGACCAGGCTTTCCGCTCCGCCCGCGAGCACGTGCTCGGACATCGCGACCAGGGCATCCGACCGGCGCGCCGCCCAGCGATCGTCGGCGGGATCGATCGCATCGTCCACCGCCGGCCTGACCGGCTGCGAGCCGGTGATCGATTCCAGCGCAGCCTTCACGACCGCGGCATCTTCGGCCGTGAGCCTGGCCATGAGCACGAGCATGCCGTCGTCGTCCCAATGCATCCACAGCCCGCGCTGGGCCAGCTGCTCCTCGGCGCGCTTCGGCGCCTCCGCGTCGGCGATCCGCCGCAGCTCGTGACAGATCCTCGCCAGCTGGGTGCCCGAAGCTCCCTGCGCGACCCCGAGCAGAACCTCCTCGCTGGCCGGGGTCGCCACCGTCGTGATCTGGCGAACCTTGTCGAACGACAGCCGGCCGGACTTGAAAGCCTCGGAGATCCGGGGCAGGGATTCGAGGCACTGGCCCACACGAACCAATTCGGAAGCCGTGCGCATGTCGAACCCGGCGTTGATGGTCATCCAGTGCGGGAAGGAGCGAATTCCGCCTGCGCACCAGCCGCCGATGGCATCGAATCGAGCGCTCGCTCTGGCCACCTGCGCCATCGCCGCGTGGGCGTGCGCGGACACCTCGCAGATCTCGTCTTCCAGGGCCCTCGCGAGTCCCTGATTCTCCAGGCTAACGGACGGGTAATCCATGCCGGTAATTGTACCAAACAAACGTTCGTTGCCAATGCCATTTACAGGCGAAAAAACGAATCGCTGGCGCGACATTTCGCTCGCAGCCGAAGCCGGAGCCGGAGCCCCGCCGCCTCTTAGCGGAGCAGCCCCACGATGTCGTCGGTCGTCTCCGCCACGGCGACTCCCGCCTTCTGAAACGCCTCGACCTTGCTCTTGGCGGTGCCGCTGTTGCCGGACACGATCGCGCCCGCGTGGCCCATGCGCTTGCCCTCCGGCGCTGTGCGCCCGGAGATGAACGCCACCGTCTTCAACCGGCTGCCCGCAGCCAGGAGCTCTGCCGCGTGCTCCTCGTCGCTGCCGCCGATCTCGCCGATGACGACGAGATGGGTGGTGGCGGGATCCTTCTCGAACAGCTCGACCACGTCCTTGAACGTGAGACCGAGCACCGGATCGCCGCCGATGCCGACGATCGTGGACTGCCCCATGCCGGCAGCCGTGAGCGCGGACGCGACCTCGTAGGTCAAAGTGCCGCTTCGCGAAACCAGGCCGACGGGCCCGGCGCTGGTGATGCGCTGCGGGATGATGCCGATCTTGCCCACGCCGGGTGTGATCAAGCCGGGGCAGTTCGCGCCGATGAGCCGCGCGGACGGATAGCCGTGAAGGAAATCCTTGACCTTCACCATCTCCTGGATCGGAATGCCCTCGGTGATGCAGACGATCAGGGAAATGCCCGCGGCCGCGGCCTCCATGATCGCGTCGGCGGCAAACGGGGGGGGCACGAAGATCCCCGACGCGTTCGCGCCCGTCGCCTTGACCGCGTCCGCCACCGTGTTGAACACAGGCAGGCCGAGGTGCGTCGTCCCACCCTTCCCCGGGCTCGTCCCACCCACGACGCGAGTGCCCATCTCGAGCATCTGGCCCGCATGGAACGTGCCTTCCCTGCCGGTGATGCCCTGGACGATGACTCGTGTCGAAGCGTCGAGAAGGATGCTCATCGCGGCGCCGCCGCCCTCGTCAGCTCGACGATCTTCTGTGCGGCCTCCCAGGCGCTCGCGCCTGGCTCGATGCCGTTCTGCTTGAGGATCGCGCGACCCTCCTCCTCGTTGGTGCCGCTCATGCGCACCACCAGCGGAAGCTTCATCTTCAGGTTGTCGCGCGCCGTCACCAGGCCCCTGGCAACCTCGTCGCCCCGCGTGATCCCTCCGAAAACGTTCATCAGCACGCCCCGCACGCGCGGGTTCATGAGAATCACCGCGAGCGCGTTCTCGACCACCTCGGCCTTGGCGCCGCCACCGATGTCACAGAAGTTGGCCGCTTTTCCACCCGCCCTGGCGACGAGGTCGAGCGTGTTCATGCAGAGCCCGGCCCCATTCCCGATGATGCCGATGTCGCCGTCGAGCGAGACATACGTGAGCCCACGCTTCTTGGCCTCGACCTCGTAGGGATCGCCCTCCAGCACCGAGCCGTAGCGCTCCTCGAGATCCTTGTGCCGCCACGCGGCGTTTTCGTCCGTCTCCAGCTTCGCGTCGCCGGCGATGATCTCGCCCTTCGCGGTGACCACCAGCGGATTGATCTCGGCGGTTACGGCATCCAGCTCGGGAATCGCTCGGTAGAGCTTCCTGATCAGGGCCGTGAGAGGCCGCGCGAGCTCGCCGAGGCCGGCGTCGAAAGCGAGCTGGTTGAGCTCGAAGTCAAGCGGCCCCCGCCAGGGGTTTGGATGCAATCGCGCAATCGACTCGGGAGCCTCCTCGGCCACCTGTTCGATGTCCATGCCGCCCTTGGCCGAGAGCATGAGGATGTTGTTGCGGGCGTCGCGATCGACAGTGAAACCCAGGTAGATCTCGCGCTGGATGTCGAGCGCGGCCTCGCAATAGACGAGCGGCACCTTGAATCCCTTGATGTCCATGCCGATGATCTGCTCAGCTGCCTTGCGCGCCTCGTCTGGCGTCTTCACGACTTTGATGCCGCCGGCTTTACCTCGGCCCCCCACTGGGACCTGAGCCTTGATCGCCACCGGCCCCAGATCCTCGCAGGCCTCAGCCGCCTCGTCAGGAGTGCGAGCGACCCTGCCAGGCGGGATCTGAATGCCCAGCGAGGCGAGCACCTCTTTTGCCTGGTACTCGAGAAGTTTCACGACTCTCTGCCAGGCATCTCTTGAAGTTTAGGGTGTTCGTTGGTCGGACCCAGTGATGACGATCCGCCCTCACAGCGGGATGTTGCCGTGCCAGCGCGGGCTGCGGCGACGCTCCTTGCGCAGGGCCATCTTCAGCGCGCGGATCAGCTCGCCGCGCGTGCGGCCCGGCTCGATGACCGCGTCTATGTATCCGCGCTCAGCCGCGATGTAAGGGTTGGCGAACCGCTCCGCGTAGTCGGTGACGAGCTCGCGCCGCCGGGCCAGTGGGTCGGCGGCGGCCTCCAGCTCTCGGCGGAAAACGATGTTCACAGCACCCTCCGGCCCCATTACCGCAATCTCCGCGGTCGGCCACGCGACGTTGAAGTCCGCACGGATGTGCTTGGAGCACATGACGCAGTAGGCGCCGCCATAAGCCTTGCGGGTGATGACCGTGAGCTTCGGCACCGTCGCCTCGCTGTACGCGTACAGGAGCTTCGCGCCGTGCCTGATGATGCCCCCGTACTCCTGCGCCGTGCCTGGCAGAAACCCGGGCACGTCCACGAACGTGACCAGCGGGATGTTGAAGGCGTCGCAGAATCGAACAAACCGGGCGGCTTTCACCGACGCATTGATGTCCAGCGCGCCCGCCATGACCTTCGGTTGGTTGGCCACAACGCCGACGGAGTGTCCGTCCAGGTGGGCAAAGCCCACAACTATGTTCATGGCGAAGTACGGCTGGACCTCGAAGAACTTCCCATGGTCGACGACCATGCCGATGACGTCCTTGATGTCGTATGGCTCTTTTGGGTTGTCTGGGATGACATCGGCGAGGCCAGGCGCAACGCGCTCCGGATCATCGGTTGCGGGCGCCGTCGGAGGCTTCTCGTCGCAGTTCTGTGGGATGTACTTGAACATCTGTCGCACCTGGGCGAAGCATTCGTCCTCGGTTTCGGCCAGAAAGTGCGCGACGCCTGACTTGACGTTGTGCACCTCGGCTCCGCCGAGCGAGTCGAACGTAACCTCCTCGCCTGTCGTCACGCGTATGACCTCGGGTCCGGTGATGAACATGTAGCCGACGCCGTGGACCATGAAGGTGAAGTCGGTCATCGCGGGAGAGTAAACGGCTCCTCCGGTGCAGGGGCCGAGGATCAAGCTCAGCTGCGGGATGAGCCCGCTCGATTCAACGTTGCGCCAGAAGATCTCGGCATAGCCCGCAAGCGAGACAACACCCTCCTGGATGCGAGCCCCGCCCGAGTCGTTGATTCCGATGATCGGGATCCGGTTGCGAAGCGCGAGGTCCATGACCTTGATGACCTTCTCGGCGAAGACCTCTCCGAGGGAGCCGCCGAACACCGATGCGTCGTGGCTGAACAGCATCACGTCGCGGCCATCGATCTTTCCCATTCCGGTGACGACGCCGTCCCCAGGCACACCTTTTGCATCCATGCCAGGGCCGCCCGCTCGATGGGTGGCGAAAATGTCGAGCTCCTCGAACGAGTTGCGGTCGACCAGGCGCGCGATGCGCTCGCGAGCGGTCAGCTTGCCTTTCGCGTGCTGCCGGTTGAACGCCTCGGCATCTCCGTGACCCGCCTCATATTTGCGCTGACGCAGCTGGTTCAGCGGGTCGACCTTCTTCGCTTTGGGCTCAGTCACCTGCTCGTAGGCCTCTCCTGGAACATCCAGCGGTGGCCCTCGATGTCCTCCACGCGGTATCGGCGGCCATCCGGGGTGTCCTCCGGCTCCGACAGGATGAAGGCTCCGGCCGCCCGTGCACGCTCGCAATGAGCTGCCACGTTCTCGACCTCGACCAGCACGCCATCGATGATGTACGGGACCCGCGACCACTGGCGCGCCGCGTCGCAGGTTTCGCGATGGTGTTTCGGACCTTGATAGTCGGGCGTCGGCGTGGCCAGCATGATGAGCCCGCCACCCGCCGCGAGCTCGCCATGTGTGAGCCGTCCATCCGCCGACCTGCGCCGCTCCGCCTCCACGAAACCGAATGCCTCGATCAACCAATCCATGGCGGTGTTCCCGTCCTCATAGGCAATCATCGGAACCACAGAAGTCATCCGTCCTCTCCTCGTTGTGTTCAGGTGACCTGGGAAGGCTGGTACTCGCCGAACACCCCGCGAAGCACATCGCAACATTCGCCGATCGTGATGTAGTCGGCCAGTGCAGCCTTGAGTGGCGGCAGCAGATTCTCCCTTCCCCGCGCCGCCTTTTCGATCGCTGCCTGGTGGCGCGCCAGAGTCCCCTTGGGGCGCCGGGCGCGCAGCCGCTCGAGGGCGTTTGCCTGCGCCGCCTGATGACGCGGGCTGATCTTCATGATCTCGACCGAATCTGAGTCCGCACTTTCGAACCGGTTGACGCCAACCACGACCCGGTCGCCCGACTCGATCCTCTTCTGCATGCGGTACGCGCTCTCGGCGATGCGCCGCTGAGTCCAGCCCGATTCGATGCAAGCCACAGCTCCGCCGCCTTCGTCCATCTCGGCCATGACCGCGAGCGCCTCCTCCTCAACCTTGTCGGTTAGGGTCTCCACGTAGTAGGACCCGCCGAGCGGATCCGCGACCAGGGGCACCGCGGTTTCATACCCGATGACCTGCTGGGTTCTGAGCGCCACCTCCGCCGCACCCTGCGAGGGCAGCCCGAGGGCTTCGTCGAATGCGTTGGTGTGCAGCGATTGCGTGCCGCCCAGCACCGCGCTCATCGCTTCAAGCGCGGTACGCACCACGTTGTTCAGAGGTTGCTGCGCGGTGAGGGTTACACCGCCGGTCTGCGTGTGAAAGCGCAGTGCTTGCGATCTGTGGTCGGTCGCCTTGAACCGGTCCCGCATGATGCGCGCCCAGATGCGCCGTGCGGCGCGGAACTTCGCGACCTCCTCGAAGAAGTCCATGTGCGCGGCGAAGAAGAACGACAGGCGCGGAGCGAAATCGTCAACCGCGAGTCCCGCGGCCTGGGCCGCCTCCACGTACGCAATGGCGTGGCTGAGCGTGAGGGCGATCTCCTCGGCGGCCGTCGATCCGGCCTCTCGGATGTGATAGCCGGAGATCGAGATCGTGTTCCAGCTCGGGAGATTCGCCTGGCAGTAAGCGAACAGATCCGTCACCAGCCTCATCGATGGCTTGGGCGGAAAGATGTACGTGCCGCGCGCTGCGTACTCCTTGAGGATGTCGTTCTGCACCGTGCCCGTGATCTTCTCCGGAGTGCAGCCCTGCCCCTCGGCAACGAGCTGGTACAGAAGCAGGAGCATCGAGGCGGTGGCGTTGATGGTCATCGAGGTCGAGACCTTGTCGAGGGGAATTCCCTCCAGCAGGGTCTCCATGTCTTCGAGTGAGTCGATGGCGACCCCTACCTTCCCCACCTCGCCATTCGCCATCGGGTGGTCCGAGTCGTATCCAATCTGAGTCGGCAGATCGAAGGCGACAGACAGGCCCGTTTGACCCTGCTTCAAAAGGAACTTGTAGCGCTGGTTGGACTCGGCGGCGGTGCCGAAACCCGCGTACTGGCGCATCGTCCACAGGCGATCGCGATACATGCCCTTGTGGATGCCCCGCGTGAACGGGAAGGTCCCGGGCGGTGGCTCCTCGGTCGCGCGGTCGTCCTTCGAGTAAACGGGCATCAGCGGCAGGCCGCTGTCGTTGCTCACCTCGGTCATATTTCGACGAACTCGGTCAGGACGCCGCCCAGGCTCTTGGGGTGGACGAAGGCGATGAGCGAGCCGTGCATACCCATCCGCGGCTCGGCGTCGATGAGCTCCAGGCCGGCGGCCCGCGCATTTGCCAGAGCCTCCCCGATATCGGTCACCCCATAAGCCACGTGATGCAGCCCGGGTCCGCGTTTCGCCAGGAACTTGCCGACCGGGGAATCCGCCCGGGTTGCGCTCATCAGCTCAACCTCGCCGTCGCCGGTGCGCAAGAACGCGGCCTCGAGCCCCTCTTGCTCGTTGACCTGGCGATGCACGAGCTCCGCCCCAAGCGCGGCTCGGTACAGGCCGATTGATTCGTCGAGGTCGGCGACCGCGACGCCGACATGGTGGATGCGGGTCAGCACTTCACTGGACAGAGAAGATACGTGTCACCGCGTTCAGCGTCATCACGTTGGCCAGCAGGCCATCGATCTTGAGCTTGCCGCTCAGCAGCTTGGCCGCAACCCCACGACCGACCTCGTCGTGATAGATGGGGAGCCCGAAAGGCCCGATCTTCAGGTTGCTCAAGCTCATGACGGTCTGGGCATCGGTCCGGATGGTGAGCGTTCGATTCGGCACGAGACCGTTGTGAACCGTCAGCCAGCCGCCCCTCCCTTTGAAGTCCAATGTGACACCTTCGTCGATGTCGGTGACCCAGATCCCAACCCGAGCAACGAGGGTCGAGAAGTCTTTTCGTTTTTCGAGGCGGCTCTCGACGTTGGCCTCGATCAGGCCCCCGAGCATCGTCGCGAAGGCGCTGGGCTCGTCATCGGCGTAGTCGACCAGCCCCTCCTTTTTGGGCTCCGACTTCACGCTGTCGATTCGTCGGGCCATTCAACCGGGATCCGAGTCGTGCACTCGGTCATCTCCTGAGACGCCTTGGTGTAGCGCACGATCGTCGGGAGGTCGCCCTTCAGCTTCAGCTTGCCCTGCAGCATCCCTTTGGTGGCATCGAGCTCCTTGGTGGCGACCTGCTTCCATCGCGAGTAGGGAGCCGTAATCACGAAATCGCATTTCTGTGCGTTCGCGGCGGGACCAACTGTGATTTCGCGCGCCTCGCCATCGAACAGGTCCATAACGATGCCTTTCGCCTCGGGAAAATGCTTGTCAGGCTCCGCTTCCACGACCAGCCCGACCGTCCACTTCCAACCCTTGCCTGCTGCCTTGTACGCAGCGGATCTGTTGACCTCATCCTTGAAAGCGTCCACCCACTCGGCCGAGAAAGCCTTGACCGTCATGTTCTCCTCCTAGTTCGCAACCGGGCCAGTCGTCGAGAAGGTTACTCCGGGCCCATGCGGCCGACCCACGGAGACCACGCCCGGCAGCACGACTGGCTTGAGTGAGGGCGCTAAGTTATTCGAGAGTAAAGCGAATCGTGTTCTGGCCGATGGCGATCAGATCGCCGTGGCTCAGCTGTCGCTCGATCACGGGCTCGCCGTTCACGAGCGTGCCGTTCGTGCTGCCCAGGTCGCTGATCCAGAACGCACCGCCCCGCACCTCGATCCGCCCGTGACGGCCTGACGTGGCGGCGTCGCCAACGACCACGTCGTTGTCCGGCGCCCGACCGAAGGTGACCGTCTGGTTCGGCAGCGCAATGATGCGGCCGATGAATGGACCAGACTCGAAAGTCAGCTTGGCCGGAAATCCGCCGCCCGCAGCGATGACCTCTGGCGGCACCGCCTGAAGTGACACTGTTCGTTTCGACTCCGGCGGCATGTCCGCGGGCTGCCACGCCGGAATGATCGAGGTCGCCTCCTCCGAGAATGCGGATTCAGACTGAGGCGCGCCATTGCTCGGTGGCTCTGTGTTGTGCGGCCAGGCGATGATCGTCTGCGCCACCGGGTCCAGTGCAGAAGGGGCCGCCGAGGCTGAGACGGGGGCCGGCTGAGCCTGGGGCTCCGGCTCGGGCACGGGAGCCGGCGACGCGGCCACCGGCTCAGGCGCAACGACCTCGGGCCGCGGGAACAGCGGCTCTGGCTCTGGAAAGACGGGCGCCTGCTCCTCGATCGCCGGCGCGATCGCCGGTGGAACAGTTGCCCTCCATTCGTCGGCGGGGGCAGCCGGCGCTGGAACTGTCTGCTGCCACAGGTCAGCGACAGTCGGTACCGGCTCCGGCTCAACCACGGGCACGGGCTCTGGCTCGACCACGGGCGCGGGCTCCGGCTCGACCACGAGCGCGGCTTCTGGCTCAGCCACCGGCACGGGTTCTGGCTCAACCACAGACGCGGGCTCTGGCTCGGCAGGCATCGGCGGCGGAGCCGCCACGACGTCCTCGGGCGCCACGGCAGCCACACCTTCTGAAGCCGTCTCGACGGGCCCCGGCTCGACGGCCAAAGACTCCGAGACCGGCTCAGCCTCGACCGGCTGATCCTGGGCTTCGACGGGCTGAGCGGACGCTTCAACCGGCTCGGCCACCGCCTCGGCGGGAGCGTCGACCGTGCGGTCAGCGGCCGCGGTGCCCAGGAAACGTTCAAACCAGCCCGCGATCCGTCGCAGACGCTCCACGCGGCGATCCGGCCGGCCACTCCGCGAGAGCTCGTGCGACTCCTCGGGGAAGCGAGCCAGCTCGACCGTCTTGCCGAGCAGCCGCATCGCGCCGAACATCTCCTCCGACTGGGAGATGGCACAGCGGAGGTCCATCTCGCCGCAGGTCAGGAGCAACGGCGTCTTGATGTTGTTGACGTATCGAATCGGCGAGCGGCGCCACAGCTCGTCAAGGTCCGGGTAAGGGGGCGGGCCCAGCTCGAGGGAGCCCCAGATCACGATGTCGTGTTGCGCGTACTCGCTGACCAGGTTGGATATCGAGCGCATGGAGACAGCGGCCGCGAAGCGGTCGGTCTGGCCGATCGCCCAGTTCGTCATGTAACCGCCGTAAGACCCGCCCGCGATGCCCAGTCGGCTGGTGTCCACCGCGCCTGAACGTTCGATCAACTGGTCGACCGCGGTCATCAGATCGATGTAGTCCTTGCCACCCCAGTCCCGCACAACCTCGCTCCTGAAGCGCTCGCCGTATCCGTCCGAGCCGCGCGGGTTGGCGTACAGCACCAGGTAGCCCATTCCGGCGAGGATCTGCAGCTCGTGGAAGAACGCCCACCCGTACTGTCCGTGCGGTCCTCCGTGAACCTCCAGGACCAGCGGGTGCAGCCGTCCGGGGTCGAAGTTCTCCGGCTTGAGGAGCCAGCCTTCGATGCCCCACCCGTCGGGGGCGGTGAACTGGTGGCGTTCCGGTTGCGCGATGTAGCGGTCACGCAGCCAGGGATTCAGGTCGGTCAGCCTTGCCTCGGCGCCATTGGCGACGATGTGCAGCTCCCCGGGGTTGTTGGGATCGGAAGCGCAGAACGCGAATATTCCCGAGGCAACGTCGAAGTCGAAGATTCGTCGCGCACCGCCGACCTCCGGCCAGAGATTGCCGTCGAGGTCGCATGAGTAAAGGCCGGAGACGCCGGGTCCGCTGGAGAGAAAGTAGAGCCGGCCTCCGTCCGAAGACCACCGGACGCGGATCCCGTGGCCTCCGCGCATGTCCGTGATCAGGGTGTCTCCGACCGATTGATCCAGCGAGAGGGTGAGGCAGCGCGGAACGCCGCCTGTCGCCGGCACAACCCACAACCTTTCTATAAGGCCAGCGTCCAGGCCATTGGGAGCAACGAATGCGATGGTGTCGCCCCGAGGCGACCACGATGGCGAGCTCAGGTAGAACCCCCCCGCAATCTTGGTTCGTTCGCCCGCGAGGTCGACGACATAAAGATCGAGCTCGCGCTGCAGGTCGGAGTTCGGCTCGGCGTTGCCCGTGACCGCGATCCTCGAACCGTCATGCGACCAGTCGAAACCGGTGACGTCCCAGACGCCGCTCGTCAGCTGCTTGGCCTCGCCGCCTTCCGCGGGCACCACGAACAGGTGGCGATTGCGCCCATCGACGAAACCCTGACCGTCGTGCTTGTAGTCGAGGCGGCGCGCCACCCTGACCACCGGCGAACGCCTCAGTTGCTCTTTAATGTCGGGCGGCCTCGGGTCGTCGACGACCGAGTCGGGATCCGACAGCACCGTGCCGATGAACGCGATGCTCCTGCCGTCAGGCGACCAGGCCGGGCTCGAAGCGCCCTCGGGCAATGACGTCACCTGCGTCGCTTCGCCGCCGAGCGAGACATCCAGGACAAAAACCTGGTCGGCGGGGCCGCGGCGGCTGACGAACGCGATCCTCCGACCGTCGGGTGACCACTCAGGGGAGTGATCCCGACGCGCCGCACCCGTCGCATCGACAGGCTCCTGGTCAAGCAGGCGCCTGATGACGATGCGGCTCCTGGTCTGGCGCGACTCGGCGTCGGGGGTGCTGAGCTGATAAGCAACCCGCTGACCGTCGGGGCTCAGGCGGACGTGGTCGATCCAGCGGAAACGGTACAGATCATCAGCGCCAATCGGTGCGGGCACGGCGTCAACCGATTGTATTGCGCTGACCGCGGAGTTCGTTATCGGCGTCAAAGTATCTCCGGGTGGTAAACCAGTCGGGATGAGTCAGCCATCCGGCCGCCAGTCAGCTCTTCGCGGCTTCGGCTGGGGAGTGCTCGCCGGCGCCGTGCTGGTGACTCTCATGTACCTGGCGAACCTGTTGTTCGGCCTGAAGCCGCTCCCGCAGCTGCTGAACCAGCCGCTTCTGGCCGTGATGCCGGGGTTCGTGTTTGGGTTTCTGATCGACACCCTCCAGCATGCGGGCAAGGTCGTGGAGGAGCTCGGGCTGATCGTCGCCATGGTCTTGGGGCTGGGCGTCCTGGGTGCGGCTTGGGGCTGGACGAGCCGATTCTGGCATTCGCAGCATTCGGCCCTCGCCTTTGCCGTGATCGGCTGGATCGTGACTGTCGGGATCCTCTTGCCGATCTCGGGTCTCGGCTTCCTGGGACTCGCTGACGGTCTGACCACGCCGCTGATCTGGGCGGCGCTGTTCGCAATCTATGGGGTCGTGCTCCAGCTGGGCGGCGATCCGGCAGCCCCCGATGCAGCCACCGACATCGGACGCAGGCGCCTGCTGGGCGTCCTGCCGGTGACCATCGGCGTGGTCAGCCTTGGCGTGCTGGCGTTCCGCCTCCTCCCAGGGTGGTACGACGCGATTTTCAAGGCGCCCGGGTCCGGCGTCGCCGGCATCTCGCCGGAGATCACGCCGGTCCAGGACTTCTACGTCGTTTCCAAGAACTTCACCGACCCATCCATCTCCTCCGGTGGTTGGCGCCTCGCGGTGGGCGGCCTGGTTGACAAACCATTGGCGCTGTCTCTCTCAGACCTCGAGGGTCTGCCGCAGGCCACTCAGTACGTGACCCTTGAATGCATCAGCAACAACGTTGGTGGGCCACAGATGAGCACCGGAGACTTTGTGGGCGTGAGCCTGCGGGACCTGCTCGCCATGGCCGGCCCGCAGGCCGCGGGAACGTGGGTCGCTTTCAAGGCGCGCGACGGCTATCTGGAAAGCCTGCCGATGAGCCTCGTCCAGGGCGCTCCCGAGATCGTCGTCGCATATGAGCTTGATGGGGCGCCGCTGCCCGAAGCACACGGATATCCGGCCCGCATGCTGATTCCGGGCCACTACGGAATGAAGGGGCCGAAATGGCTCGACGCGATCAGTGTCGTCGACCACGAGAGCGGCGGCTACTGGGAGCAGCAGGGCTGGGGCCACAACGCGGTGGTCAAGACGACCGCCCGCTTTGATGTGCCGCGCGAGGGAGACATCGTCAAGGCCGGCCCGGTGCTGCTTGGCGGCGTGGCCTTTGCCGGTACTCGAGGCATCTCCAAGGTGGAATACAGCACGGACGGCGGGCGGACCTGGACCGAGGCGCCTTTCAAAGCGCCACTGTCGCCGCTGACGTGGGTGGTCTGGCAGGCGACCTGGACTCCGAGCGCGGAGGGTGCCTACGAGCTGCAGGTCAGGGCCACCGACAACGCCGGCGCCCGGCAGAGCGCGGCGATCGCATCCAGCTATCCCGCCGGCGCCAGCGGTTACCACACGGTTCGAATCGCGGTCGCTAAACCTTGATGCTTCCCTAGCGCCTTATTTCATAGTCCACAGGGCTTTCAGCGTGTCCCAGCCCATCCTGAACATCCCTTCCTTGCGGACCATCTTCAGGATGTTCGATTGCTTTTGCCACTTCGATACACCGTCCACCCTGAAGAACTCGTCGAGCGCCTGGTCGGCCACCTTTGGGTACCTGGTGAGCATTTGCGGATTGTGCTCGAGCAGAGGCACGGCTCCGTCGTACTTCTTCATGTCGGCCATGATCCAGGAGTTGTCGAGCTTGCCCTTGTATTCGGCGAGACGCCGCTCGGAGAAGTCACCGATCTCCTTGGCGTGGATCACCGTTTCGCCCGCGAGCTTGCCTGAGACCATGGCCAGATTGGAGCCCTCGCGGTGTACCGGATTCGAAAGCATCGCCGCATCCCCGCATACCAGATATCCAGGCCCATAGACCTTCGGGATTCCGCGATACCCCCCCTCGGGTATGAGGTGCGCGAGGTACTCAACAGTCTCGGCACCACGAAGCAGCGGTTTCACGGCTGGATGTTTCTTGAAGTGCTCCATCAAGTCATTGGGACTGCGCAGCGTCGCGTTGAACTCACTGAGCAGCGCCCCGCCTCCAACCGACAACGTGTCTTTATTGGTGTAGATGAACATGAAGCCGGACATGCCCATGGTCGAGTCGCCGAAGCACTCGATCGAGCAACCCTCGCCGGGATCGCAGTTGAAGCGCTCCTCGATGAGGCCTGCGTCGAGCTGCATGATCTCCTTGACCGCCATGGCAACCTCGTTGGGTCGCAGCTTGCGGCGTAGAGGCCTGCCATCGATGACTGTCTTCTCCAGCAGCCCGGTGCCAAGGCCGATGCCCTCACAGATGACAACCACGTCGGCATAGACATCATCTCCGCGACCAGTGCCAACTCCGTGCACACGGCCGTTCCTGACGATGAGCCGCTCGACCACGGTCTCGGGTACCAGGACAGCGCCCGCCTTCTCAGCCTGCTCCGCGAACCATGCATCGAACTTCGCGCGCAGGACTGTGTACGAGTGCGGGTGCTCGCGATTGCGCAGGTTCTTGTAGTCGATCCCGATGGTGGCCTCCGGCGTCATCATCCAGCGACGCTCCTCGATGATCGGCCGCTCGAGGGGCGCCTCCTTCCAGGTGTCTCCTACGATCTCTTCGAGATAGTGGTTGTAGAGAATGCCGCCCATGACATTTTTGGAGCCCGGCTTCGCGCCCCGCTCGAGAAGTGCCACCTGCAGCCCGGCCTTGGCCATGGTGATCGCGGCCGCGGTGCCGGCCGGGCCGGCGCCGACCACCACCGCATCGAACTTTTCGTCTTCGGCCATTGATGCAACATCGTAAGTCGTGAAGCTCGTTGGACTCACAGGGGGCGTCGGGTCGGGGAAATCGACTGTGGCGGCGATGCTGCGAGACCTCGGCGCCGTGGTGGTCGACGCGGATGAAGCCAGCCACGCTGTCTACGAGCCCGGAACGCCGGGCTTCGCGGCAGTGGTTCGCGAGTTTGGCGATGGCGTGGTGAGGGAGGGCCGGGTCGACAGGAAGGCCCTGGGCAACCTCGTCTTCAACGACCCGGACGCGCGGCGCCGGCTGAACGCGATAGTGCACCCGCTCGTGCGCGAGTGGATGGCCCAGCGCACCGCCGAGGCGCTGGAGCGAGGCGCTGACGTCGTCGTTCAGGACGTTCCCCTGCTCTTCGAGAACGGGCTGGAGGCGTTATTTCCAACCGTCGTCCTCGTGTGGGTCCCGAGTGACGTCCAGGTCGACCGCCTCGTCAGCGGGCGCGGCTTCACGCCCGAGCGAGCACGTGAGGTGATCGCCGCTCAGATGCCAATCGATGAGAAGCGCAGCCGCGCGACTCACGTGATCGACAACACGGGCACCAGGGAATCGACCCTCGATCAGGTCGGGCGCTTATGGAGAACGTTGACCCAGGCCTGAGCTCAGACCGCTCCTTGGTTTCTAAGCGTCGCGAGGGCTGCCGCATCGATGCCCGCTTCGGCCAGGATCTCGGCGGTGTGCTCGCCCAAGGTCGGCGCGCCGGACCGACGCCACTCGGCGCGTAGAGGAATCGCAGGGCGCACCTCGACCCCATTCGACGTCGAGCTTATGAGCCCTCGCGCCACGACCTGCGGATGGGTCGAGACCTCACTCAGGTCGAGGACGGGCTCGCAGCAAACCTCGAGCCCATCAAGCTTCACCTCCCATTCTCTTCGGGTCCTCGAAAGGAACACGGATTCCATGGCTTCGTGTACGTCGGCGCCTTCCTCACCCTCTGCGAACTGTTGGTCAAGCAGGTCAGGCCTCCCGATGGCGTCACATAACGTCGCCCAGAACTTTGGCTCGAGCGCGCCAACGCTGTAGAAGCCTCCCTCCTTGCATGCATAGACGCGGTAGCACGCGTAGCGGCCACCGAGCCGATGGTCCGCCCGACCGACATGCTCACCTGCTGCGTGCGCCGCGAGCGCGAGGGCGAGCCAGCTCACCACGCCGTCCAGCATCGAGGCGTCGATCCACCGCCCCTGGCCGCCTCGAGCGATCTCCACGAGCGCGCCGAGGATGGCGACCGCGGGCCCCAGACCGCCTCCGCCAATGTCCGCTACCTGCAGCGACAGCGGAACGGGAGGACCGTCAGCGGCGCCGTTCAACCCGAGGGCGCCCGCGGTGGCCATGTAGTTCAGGTCGTGGCCGGCGCGCGACGCGTAGGGGCCGTGCTGCCCGTAGCCGGTGATCGAGCACATGACGAGCTTTGGATTGCGCGCGTGGAGTACGTCCCAACCCACGCCCAGCCCAGCCATCACGCCGGGACGGTTGCCCTCGACCAGCACGTCGGCGTGCTCGACCAGGCGCAGAAGCAGATCACGGCCGGCGGGCGATTTGAGGTTCAGGGTCATGCTTCGCTTGTTTCGGTTGACGGCATTGAAGAGGACCCCCTGGCCCGCGACGACGGGAGGTGTCCAACGCAGGTAGTCACCACGCCCGGGCTCCTCGACCTTGACGACGTCGGCGCCCATGTCCGCCAGGAGCATCGTGCAGAAAGGCCCGGGCAACAGCCGCGTGAGGTCAAGAACTCGAACACCGGTCAATGGCATGCGCCCCCGTAGCGTATGCCCGCGGACGAAGCGGACGCGTCCGGCCGCGGTCGCCGGACCGCAGACAGATTCCTTGCCTCCATGCGTTAATACCGCATGAAAGGCTCACGTTCCAGAATGCGACCTAGCAACCCCCATCTCAGTGAGATGACGATCAAGGTCCCGGCGCCGTTTGCCGGGATCTCAGATCTTGGGTTCACCGCGCAATATCGGGCGCAGAACCTCAACGAGCCTCTGCGCGACATCCCTCTCCTATTCGAAGGACCGCGGCCGCCGATGCGCCGCCTGGCCGAGCTTCTCCAGCTGCTCAGGAATGCTGAGGCGGGAGGTTATGCCTGGAGCGACCCGGTGATGCTCAGCGACGAGGTGGTCGTCCTGGCGTTCCGCGACCGCAGCCTCGCCGAGCCCACCCTCTCAGACGGGGCGCAGGCCTCGGCCGGCTACGTGCTCAACCTCGTGCGCCCTGTCGTGTTCGCCTTCCTCAAAGACTGCGCCGGCATCGCCCACCTGCGGCTGTCCGATGTCATCGAGATGCGAGTGACCGCCGAGGGCGCGCCGAGGTGGGAAGTGGCGATGCCGGTGGCTGACATCGTCGAGCCCAACGGCGACCGCCTGCTCTGGCAGCTGGCCGGCTAGACGCAGGGGCTCGGTAACGGAGTCGGGGTCGTGGCCGGGGACGGAGTCCCGCTCGTGACCGGGGATGGACTCGGGCTCTTGGCCGGGGACGGACTCGGGCTCTTGGCCGGCGACGGACTCGGGCTCTTGGCCGGCGAAGGCGTCCCGCTCGGCGACGGCGTTGGACTCGCGCATGCGGTCGGGCTCGCGATGATCGGCACGTTGGGCACCGCGACTGCCTTCGGGCTTGCGTTGGCAAAGTAAAGCGCCAAAGGCACGACGACCAAACCGACGATGACGGTCAGAATGAACGTCACCGCCCCCCATTCGCGCCGAATCAAAGCCCAGCTCACGAGCCGTGAATTCTAACGACAGTCGCGGCCGGCCATCGGCGCCGCACCACGCGGGTCTGGCTTAGAACTCGTCCTCGCCGGCGCCCGCGATGCCTTCCTCTTCCTTCTTCTTGCGCTGGTTTAGAAGGCGAATGAAGTCCTGTGCCCGTGCGAGAGCCTTCCAGCGCTCCGGGAAGAAATCCTGGACCAGGATCTGCTTGTCAGGCATCTGGTAGACCGTGACGCACCACTTTTGGAGGGTGCGCGAAACCTCAACCTCGAAGTCCTTCTCCGCGGTCTCGTACTTAACGACCTTGTCGTCGTCGAATCTTCTTCGTCCTGATACAGCCATAGGTAAATCACTCGGGTGGGCATTCGGCTCATAGAGCGTCTCTCGATTATAGCCCCGTATTGGGCGACTCTCGGGCCGCTTCCGCCGCCAGCCACTCCTGGAGCAGCTCCCTCAGCAGGGGCCCCAGCTCCTCTCGTAGGCCCTCCCGCCGCATGGCCAGGGTCAGGTTGGCGCGGAGGTAGCCCGGGACCGTCCCGGTGTCGTAGTAGTCGCCCTCGAACTCGATCGCGACGACGGGGTGCGCCCCGAGGGTTCGCTTGATCGCGTCGGTCAGCTGGATCTCGGTGCCGGCGCCTGGCTCTGACCGTTCCAGCTCGGCCAACACCGCGGGCGTCAATACGTAGCGGCCCAGGATCGCGAGGTCGGACGGCTCGGTTCCGGGCTTCGGCTTCTCGACCATGTCGGTCACCTTGTGCAGCGGCCCCGCGCCGCCGTCGGTGACCACGACGCCATAGCGTCCGACCTGGCTTCGTGGAAACCTGCGGACCGCGAGGATCGTCGCCCCTGTCTTCTGGTGGGCCTCGATGAGTTGCTTCAGGCACGGGTCGCCGCCCAGGATGACGTCGTCGGCGAGCAGGACCGCGCAAGCTTCGCCCTCGACCAGGCGCCTCGCCGTCCACACGGCGTGTCCAAGCCCCAGCGGCTCCTTCTGCTGGATGTAGGTGATGTCCACCAGATCGCTCAGGCGATCCACCTCTGCGAGGATTCGCAGCAGGTCCTCCCTGCCCCGCTTCCGCAGGTAGTGCTCCAGGTCCAGCGAGCGGTCGAAATGGTCGACGATCGCGCGCTTGCCACCGCCCGTGACCATGATCACCTGCTCGATTCCGCTGGCGATGGCCTCTTCGACTCCGTACTGGATCGTCGGCTTGTCGACGAGCGGGAGCATCTCTTTCGGCTGCGCTTTCGTTACCGGCAAGAATCGCGTCCCGAGACCTGCAGCGGGAAAGATCGCCTTGCGCACTGTGCGAGAGGTCATTAGCGACAATCTACTGTGTTGGCGAC
>DASXNH010000260.1:0-1823 GCA_036495195.1 Candidatus Dormiibacterota bacterium | reverse complement strand
TCGATCGCATGGCCCGCGCGAGGGTGAGCGCATTGTCGCTGTGCCGGCGCATCCGCACATCCAGCGTACGTATGCCACGCAGCGCCAGCCACGACTCGAACGGACCCAGCGGCGTCCCGGTCCGGACAGACCTCATACGCGCCGCGGCCATCAATGCCTCGCCGCCCACGATGACGCCGGCGAGCAGGTCGGAGTGGCCGCCCAGGTACTTGGTCACGCTGTGCATCACCACGGTGGCGCCAAGCTCCAGAGGACGGCAGAACACCGGGCTCGCGAACGTGTTGTCGACGAGCACCGGCACGCCATTCCGGCGCGCGATCTCGATGATCGCCTCCAGGTCCGGGACGCGGCACAGTGGATTCGTGATCGTCTCCACCAGCACCATGCCCGCGCTCTCCATGCCTCGCCGAACCGCTTCGAGATCGGCCAGATCAACGACCTTGGGCTCGTAGCCGGCCGGTTCCAGGTCCTGCCGCAGAAGCGCGAGCGTGCCGCCGTAAAGCTCTCGGCCGGCAAGGATCGTCACCGGCTTCGGCGCCAGCGCAAGGATCGCCAGGTGAAGCGCAGCCATGCCTGACGCGGTCGCGACCCCGGCCTCCGCGCCCTCGAGCTCGGCCACGGCCTCCTCGAGCATCGTCCGGTTGCGGTTCGAGTTGCGTCCGTAGTAATGCCCGGGCTTGTCACCCCGAGCGACCGCGTCGTAATCGTCGAGGTCGGTGAAGATGTGGACTGACGCCGGGCTCAAGTCAGGCGCGAGCGGAACCCCGCTGACACCGGCCTTGCCGCCGCGGCCGGCGTGGACCGCCCGCGACGCGTGCTTCACGGCAGGCTCGAGGCCTGTGCGTAGTACGCGCCGCCGGCCAGCTCGCGTTCGATGGCCAGCAGGCGGTTGTACTTCGCAACACGCTCAGCTCGCGCGGGCGCGCCAGTTTTGATCATCCCGACTCCGGTCGCGACGGCGAGGTCGGCGATCGTCGTGTCCTCGGTCTCACCTGACCGGTGAGAGATGACCGCTGAGTAACGCGCCGTGCGCGCCACCTCGATCGCCTGCAGCGTCTCACTGAGCGTGCCGATCTGGTTGACCTTGATCAGGATCGAGTTGGCCACGCCCTTGTCGACGCCTTCGGTCAGGCGTTCGACGTTGGTCACAAAGAGGTCGTCGCCGACGAGCTGCACCCGGTCGCCGAGCTGGTCGGTCATGAGCTTCCAGCCCGCCCAATCGTCTTCGGCCATGCCGTCCTCGATGCTGACGATGGGGTAGCGCTTGATCCAGCCGTCGTACAGATCCACCATCTGGGACGCGGTGAGCGTCTTGCCTTCTCCAGCGAGGACGTAGCTGCCGTTTGTGAAGAGCTCGCTGGCGGCCACGTCGAGCGCCAACGCAACGTCTTCGCCCGGCTTGTAACCGGCGGCGAGGATGGCCTCGACGATAAGGGTGAGCGCCTCCTCATTCGATGTGAGGTTCGGGGCGAAGCCGCCCTCATCCCCCACTCCGGTCGCCAGCTTTCGCTTCTTCAAAACATTTTTCAATGCGTGGTAGACCTCGGACACCGCGCGTATCGCTTCGGTGAACGAAGGCGCTCCAACCGGGCACACCATGAATTCCTGCAGGTCGACGGAGGTGTCCGCGTGCGCGCCGCCGTTGAGGATGTTGGCCATGGGCAGCGGCAGGAGATGCGCCTGGGCGCCTCCCAAATAGCGATACAGCGGCGTCTCCATCGCGGCTGCTGCCGCCCGTGCCCCAGCCAGAGAGACACCGAGGAGCGCGTTCGCGCCCAGGCGCGACTTGTCCCGAGTGCCATCGATCTCGATCAGAGCCGCAT
>DASXNH010000259.1:0-5594 GCA_036495195.1 Candidatus Dormiibacterota bacterium | reverse complement strand
CATCTCGGTGCGGGTGATCATCGGCATGCTCGGCTTCCCACTGGAGGACTCTGACATCTTCCGCCGGTTCATTCACCTCGTGCTCGAGGACATCGATGTGTCACCGGAGGAGCAGCAGGAGATCATCAACAACGGCGAGATCGATGCCTACATGGACGCGCGGATTGACGAGCACCTGGCCCACCCGCAGGACGACCTGACGTCGTTCCTCTTGCAGGCGGAACTGGAAGGGCAGAAGCTGACGCGGGAGCACGTGCGGGGGACGATGCTGTTGTTGTTGATCGCCGGCATCGACACGACCTGGTCGGCGATTGGCGCGTCCTTGTGGCACCTGGCCCGCCAGGCCGACGACCGTAAGCGCTTGAGCGCCGAGCCGGGGCTGATGACCACGGCAATCGAGGAATTTCTCCGGGCCTACGCCCCCGTCACCATGGCCCGGTTGGTGGCAAAGGACTTCGAGTTCAAGGGCCGCTCGCTGCACGAAGGCGACTGGCTGCTGCTGCCGTTCCCGTCCGCCAACCGCGATCCCGAAGCCTTCGCGGACCCCGACAGCGTGATCCTGGATCGTCTCGGCAACCGCCACAGCGCCTTCGGCCTGGGCATTCACCGATGCCTGGGTTCCAACCTGGCCCGGATGGAGTTACGAGTCGCCCTCGAGGAGTGGCTGGCCCGATACCCGGATTTCGAGTTGGCCGACCCCGATGGCGTGACCTGGTCGGGCGGTCAGGTCCGGGGGCCGCGCACCCTCCCGGTACGAATCACGCCATGACTGCCCAGGCTCCCTACGTGTGCTGACCTCTTGAGCCGAGGGCGGCGCCCTCTTCGACGGCGCCGTCGACGTGCGCCGGCGGACCCGAGACAGCGGCGGGCTATGCCGGGTCCGGCGGATTTCGCAGAAGGGCGGTGCGTGGCATGGGTTGAAGGCAAATTTCTTGCGAAGGTCCTGGTGGGCCAGAAACGTTCCTGGACCCAGGCCGCTGAATGGCGCATTCGCAGCGAAGCTGGTCACTATGGCGTCGTTTCGATCCGTGGTGCTTGCAACGAGCAAGTGTTTGCAGCTCCTGTGCGATGGTGGCTTGTCAGCCTCAACGACTCATCGCACGATCGAGTGATTCAACGCCCAGGGCGAAGGTTTTAACTCGTTAATCGGAGGATTTCTGCGCTGATAGCTCGGCGATCTGCGCCCGGGCGGCGTCGACCAGCTCGGCGTTGGTATGGGCATGGCCCCAGAGCCCCCAGCCACCATCGACCGCCTCGGTCAGCAAAACCCACACGCGCTTGGCATAGGCGGGATCGCCGGCAGCCTTGGCGATCAGATCGGTGAATTGCTCGACGACGGCGAGTTGCTTGTCCCGATCGAGCGCCCCCGCGTTGGTCAACACCTGGACGCGGACGTACTTGGACTCGCCATCGACGTTGGAGATCGCCCCGTCCGGGAGGTCGTGGACAAACGCAGCGGTGTTCTGGCGGAACATGGGGATGTCAGGCACTCCCTCGATCTTCATCAGGGTCCCGGCCAGTCCGGCGGCCAGCGCGTGGGGATCGGAAAAAGTGCTGGCAGAGGCGTATACATCGATCATCGGCACGTGGGGTCCCTCTTTCTATGTATGACTGCCTGCATAGAGTAGCCACAACTATGTCGTGTTGCATAGGGTCAGGACCAAAAGGGTGGCTACCGAGCCGAGGAGAGCAATGAGCCCGCGAGAGGACGTCCGTTCCAAGATGGTCGACGGAGCCGTGATCCTCTTGGCGACCCAGGGCGTCGAGGGCACGTCCTTCAAGGAGATCCTCTCTGTCGCCGACGCGCCGCGGGGCTCGGTCTACCACCACTTTCCAGGGGGGAAGTCCGAGATCCTCCGCGCGGCGCTCGATCGGGCAAGCGGGCGGGCTCTTGAATCCATGGAGGCAACCAGGGGGAAGAGCGCGGCCGAAGTCCTCGAGCGTTTCCTCTCGCTGTGGCGGGCCCTCCTCGACTACTCGGGACTCCGTGCTGGCTGCGCGGTCGTTTCCGTGACCGTCGCTGGTCCCGACGCTGACTTCCTGGACCAGGTGGGTTCGATCTTTCGTAGGTGGATCGACCAGCTCGCCGGGCTCTTCGTCGCCGGCGGAATGGCTGAAAGCGAAGCTCGACGGATGGCAACGATGGCGATCGCCGCGACCGAAGGAGCAGTCGTGCTCTCTCGCGCCCAGCAGAGCAGAGACCCTTTCGACGAAGTGGCCGCCACGCTGACCCAACTCGTTGCGGGCCTCTCGTGACGGCATCGCCCTTGCCCCTCCGGGGTCGCGAGCAAGAGCTCTCCGTCATCGAGGGCTGGCTTCGCCAGGTCAGCACCGGAACCGGTGGTGCTGCCGTGATCGAAGGCAGTGCCGGGGTGGGCAAGACCAAGCTCGTCGATGCATGCATGGATCTGGCCAGCGGTCTGGGGTTTCAGACTGGGCGCGGGACGGTCGAGCCCTACACCGCGGGCCCAACCGAGCTTGACGCACTCTTCGACGCCATCTTCGAGGGGTCGTCCCCTCTGGGGGATCGACGAGCCTTGGGGGACTCTCATGCGTCGCCCGAATTCCTCTTCTGGCTGATCCAGGATCTGCAGTCTGTCGTCGAGGAGGCAGCACTCAGGTCGCCGGTCTTGATCTGCCTCGACGATATGCACTGGGCAGGCGCCAGCTGCGCAGTGGCCATCCGCCAGTTGGGCCAGCGCCTGAGTTCGGTCCCCGTGGCATGGATCCTCGCGTCTCGTCCCAACCAGGGGATCGAGCCCGTACAACAGGCGAAGCTCGAGTTGATCGAGGCGGGCGCGGAGCACATTGAGCTCGGCCCTCTCGGGCGCGATGCGGTGGCGCTGGTGGCGGCAGATGTGCTCGGCGCGGAACCGGACGAGGACCTGTTGCAGCGGGCCGAACGCATGAAAGGGAACCCATTCTTGTTGGTCGAGTTCCTCCGCGGCCTCCAGACCGATTCGGTGCTCAAGTACGACTCGGGCCGAGCCATCCTCGTCACCGACGAGCTTCCGGCACGACTCAGCGAAGGGATCCGAGGCCGCTTGGCCCGCCTCTCGCCGGTCGCAGCCCGGGTGGCGACCTTCGCCTCGAGCCTTGGCCGCCGCTTCACCTTGCGCGACCTGGCTGCTATGACCTCGATGCCTTTGGGCGAGCTCGTTGACCCGGTCACCGAGTTACTCGAAGCGGACATCTTCGTCGACGACGGTGACCGCCTGACCTTTCGTCACGACCTGATCCGAGAGGCCGTCCGGGCCGGTACTCCGACGCCCGTCCGGCGGGGACTCGATCGCCAGGCTGCCGACGTTCTGCTCGCCCGCGGAGCCCTGCCGACGGAAGTGGCTCTCCAGCTCGCCGAGAGCTCCGAGCCCGGAGACGACGTGGCGATCGAGACGGTGTTCAAGGCGACACAGCAGCTGTCGATCTCTGACCCGGCGGGCGCGGCTGCGCTGGCCGAGCGCGGACTCGAAATCACTCCGGAGCGTCACCCATTGCGCGGTGACCTCGTCGCCCAGCGGGTGGTTTCCCTCTTTGCTGCGGGCCTCGCGGAGGAGGGCAAACGCTTCGCCGACGAAGCGCTCCGTCGGACCCTGCCAGCGGCAGAGGAAGCTCGGGTTCGCCTGAGCGTTGCGACCATGTTCGACCTGTCTCCGGAGATCCGAGCCGAAACGGCTCGAGCCGGACTCGCCCTCCCCGGCCTCGATGACGACACCGACCTGACCGCCTGGCTGTGGACCTCTCTCTTTCACAGTCTCACCGTGGCGGGTCGCACCGAAGAGGCCCGGGCCATTGAGGCCAAGGCCCGAGAGGCCGCCTATGCGAGCTCGGACGAAGCCTGTTGGATGGCCTTCGAGCTGCCCGAGTCCGGGATGGAGTACCAGCTCCTCGATTTCGGTGCGGCGCTCGAGACCATCGTCAAGGCCAAGCGACGGGACCACGAGGGACGCGAGGACGCGCGGGCCAGGCTGGTGTTGATCTTCCACTCCTGGGTCCTCGAGGCGGTCGATCGATTCGACGAACTCTTTGCCTTGACCTCCGACGGGGCGCAGGCCGCGCAGCGGGATCGGCAGAACTGGGCCTTGCGGATTTTCGAGACGACGAAGGGCCGCCAGCTGCTCCAGGCGGGGAACCTCTCCGAGGCAGCGACGGCGCTCGAGGGACGCTTCAGCCTGCAAGAGGCTCACCGAGTAGTCGGACCCCTCCATGCGCCCGGTGTGGTGGCACTGGGCAAGCTCAAGGTCCACACCGCCGAAGAGCGAGACGCGCTTGAGGTTGGAGAGATCGCCAAGGTCATGCTCAGAGCCCAGGCGCCCTGCGTTGTACGGCACGCGATGTGGTGTCTGGCCAGATTGGCGCTGGCGCGAGGTGACGCCATGGCCGCACACGAGTGGCTGTGCACCAACGGCTTCGACCAGCGCTTGTCCATTTTCCCGCTGTTTCCACATGAAGTCACCGACGATGCCGAGCTGATCCGAATCGCCGCCGCGGCGGCAGACGAAGAGTTGGCCCATCATGCGATCGCGCTGGCCGAACGGCGGGCCCTGTTGAACCCCACCGTGGCGTCTTGTGCGGCGGCGGCAGCTCACGCGCGGGGGATCTGGTTCGACTCAGCCGAAGACCTCGAGGGTGCAGTCGAGCTCTACCGAGACGGACCGCGACCGCTCGCTTATGCCTCTGCTCTCGAGGACCTGGGCCGGGTGCGCGTCGCGAAATCGGACACCCCGAGAGCGATCAGCTGTTTCGAAGAAGCATTGGCCATCGCGACCCGGGTCGGAGCAGAGTGGGACGCAGCCCGCATCCGCGGTCGTCTTCGCCGCCTTGGGGTGCGGCGCCGCTACGCAACCAGCGAGCGGCCAGCGATTGGCTGGGCGGCATTGAGCGAACCGGAGATCAACGTTGCGACCCTGGCCGCTGAAGGCAGGACGAATCGCCAGATCGCCGAATCCCTCTTCATCTCGCCTCATACGGTCAATACGCACATGCGCCACATCTTCGAGAAGCTCGGGATCAACTCGCGGGTCCGGTTGACCCGATTCGTGCAGGAGCGCCGCAGGTAGGGCACCCTCAGGCCCATCGCACCTCAGCGAGGTGCGGCCTGTTCCGCCAGCCACGCCGCAGCGAAGGTCGTCCACGTCTCAGGCGATCCCGAACCCTGGGCGAGGCCCAGGCTATGGGGCCCGTGAGGGTAGACGTGGACGGTGTGCGGGATCTGGTTGGCCGAAAGGACTCGCGCCAGCCGGTACGTGTGCTCGGGCGGGACGTAGGCATCCTCTGCTGTGTGCCAGATGAAGCACGGGGGCGCCGATGGCGTGACCATCGCATCGAGAGAAGTCGCGCGGCGCAGTTCTGGACTGGCGTCTTCGCCAAGGAGGATCAGGCGTGCCGGTCGATAGGAATCCGTCTCCATGGAGGTGATCGCATAGCCGAGCACGGCGAAGTCCACGTGCTCGTAGGGGCGGGCATCCGCGCTCAGCGCCGCCATGCCGGCGAGGTGGCCGCCGGCCGAGAAGCTCACGAGGCCTACCCGGGCCACCCCGTCTTGGCGAAGCCGGCGGATCTCAGCCTGGAGGGCACTGAGCGGCACCGGGTGTCGC
>DASXNH010000258.1:0-8594 GCA_036495195.1 Candidatus Dormiibacterota bacterium | reverse complement strand
CGGAATCGACGTGCCGCGCATGAGCGCTAACGTGCATCCCATGGCGGATGACCTTGGCGCGCTTGAGCTCGACGAGCTCCAGCACCGCGTGGCAGAAGTACGCGAACGGATGCGGCCGGTGGAGAAGGACCTGGCAACTCTGCGCGCGGAGCGAGACGTCCTGCTGACCGAGGTGCGGCGGCGCGAGCGCCTCGCCCACCGCGCCACCAGAGCCGATGTCAAGACGGCGATGAAGGAAGGTCGCTTCCCCACGATCGCCGAGCTGGTGGCGGCGGTGGACACAGGGCTTCTCGACGACTACGCCTACAACCTGAAGACAGGCGGCGAGGTGCGCCTTGGCTTCCCGGGAGCGAGGTCGCAAACCCTGGCCCTCACCGATGGGATGCAGGTCGTGCAGGCCAGGGATTTCGCCGAGGCCGCCAGGCTTTATTCGGCGGGCTGGGAGCTCGGGAGCCCGGGTCGCCCAGGCGTCCGGGTCCACTTCCCGGGCACTCGCCAGGAGCGCCTGGCCGCCTCTGACGAGGTATTCGCCCGGACCCGATCGGAGCCACCTCCCGCGTAACCCCACGGAGGCCTTCGCCGTTGGGGTGAGTGGGAAACGTAGAATCTACGCGCCCCCCCATCATGGCTAAAGACGTTCCCGAAACTATCAAAACCAAGGGCGGCCACAGGCCACGGGCCAGGATCCACGCGGATTGGTCCCCGATCGGGCAGAGGCTGCGACGCAACGCGATCCTGCGCGTTGTGGGCTTCCTCCTCGCTCTGGTGCTCGTGGTCGGCCTCGCGGCCGACGCCTACGCGCAGTCATTCTTCGACAGCCTGCCCTCAATCCAGGGCCTTGACAGCGCGGTCTTCTCGGGCGACACCGTGATCACCGACAAGAGAGGAGTCATCCTCGCCGACGTCGGCGACCAGGGCAACCACCGCCTGGCGGTCAAGCTGAAGGACATCAACCCCACGGTCATCAAGGCGACCGTCGCCATCGAGGACAAGGGCTTCTACAGCAACCCAGGATTCGACATCACGGCCATCGTCAGAGCCAGCTACGACAACCTCAAGGCCGGACACATCGTGAGTGGCGCGAGCACCATCACGCAGCAGCTGGCCAAGCAGCAGTTTTTGACCCCCGACCAATCGGTGCAACGAAAGCTGAAGGAGCTTGCGCTCGCGTACGAGCTGAGCCAGACGTACACGAAGGACCAGATCATGGAGCTCTACCTCAACAAAAGCTTCTACGGCTCTCAGTCCTACGGGATCGAGGCGGCCGCGGAAGGCTACTTCCACATCCATGCATCGCAGCTGGACCTGGCGCAAGCGGCCGTGCTCGCCGGCCTGCCGCAGGCGCCGACAGAGTGGAACCCAGTGCTGCACCCCGACGCCGCCAAGCTGCGGCAGACCGAGGTGCTGAACGCAATGGTCCGCTCCGGTTTCATCACGCAGGCGGATATGGATACGGCGTCGGCCGAGAAGCTTGTCTACCACGCTCCGATCAACAGCTTCAAGGCGCCGCACTTCGTGGACTACGTGCTCACCGAGCTTCGCCAGCTCGGATTCCAGCCTGGGGTCCAGCAGCTCTACGTCAAGACGACGCTCGATTACAAAATGCAGCTGACCGGCGAAAGCATTGTGAAATCCAACCTTGCAGCCAACCTATGGCGCGATCCGCATGGTCTGCTGCAGTCGGGCCTCGTCGCTGAGGATCCCAAGACGGGCGAGATCCTGGTCATGGTCGGCTCGCCGAACTACAACGCCAAGACAGGCCAGATCAACTACACGACCATCCCCCGCAACATGGGATCTTCGATGAAGCCGTACACGTATGGAGCGGTGATCAACGCTCGCGCGGCGACGGTGGACACACCGGTGTATGACGGGCCCAGCCCTCTGATTTACAAAGATGCGTACAGCACAACCAAGATTTACAACTACGACTTCAGAAGCCACGGTGTGCTGCCTCTCAAGAAGGCGATGGGCAACTCGCTGAACATCGCCGCGGTAAAGGTCGAGCTTTCGATCGGCGTGCCCGCGGTCCTGACCTACATGCGGAACCTCGGGGTGGTGCCCCGTTACATCACCCCCCAGGGCAAATACGACGCCAAGGCGAACCCAGCCACCTACGGACCGAGCCTCACGCTCGGCGGTTACCCGATCACGCTGCTCGAGCACGTTGGCGGGATGGCGACGTATGCGGACATGGGGATCTACCACTCCCCCGAGGCCGTCCTCTCGGTGACCGACTCACACGGCCAGGTGCTCTACGCCACGCACCCGAACCAGCGCGCACGCGCCGCCCTCGACCCGGGCGTGGCGTACATCATGGCCCAGATCATGTCGGACGACCAGAACCGGTGCATGATCTTCGGCTGCAACAGCGCCCTGCACTGGTCAGACCGCCAGGTGGCCGCCAAGACGGGCACCACCGACAACTTCAAGGACGCGGTGACAGTTGCTTTCACCCCTGACATCGCCGCCGCCATCTGGGTGGGCGACGTCCTCGACAACAACCATTTCATGTACAGCAACTCAGACGGTATCTACGTTGCATCGCCTGGGATGCACACCTTCATCGCGAAGGCTCTGGCCGGAGTTCCGGGCAACCGCTGGTACACCAAGCCCGCGGACGTCGTCGGTGGCCCGGGCAACAGCTGGTTCCTGAGCGACACCCGCAGCATCGCCAAGCTCCCCGGCGACAGCGGGCTGAAGCCGAGCCCCAAGCCCGTTCCCTTCGTGGTGCCGCCTGACCCGGGCACCGGGCCCATCATCGCGAATCCGCCGCCGTCACCGACGCCATCACCTGCCTTCTGTCCGCCTGTTTGTCCATAGGACAAGTGCGCCCAGACGCCTAACCGACGATTGTGCGCAGTGCCGCACTTACAATCGCCTTGATGACCACACCTCTTACAGTCGTCACCGAGCAGCTACCCAAGAGCCAGGTCGGCATGACGATCGAGGTGCCGGCTGAGACTGTCGATGCCACTTACGACAGGGTTCTCAACCGCCTGACCTCCAAGGCCAGGATCGAGGGTTTCCGTCCAGGACGCGCACCGCGCTCGCTGGTGGAAGCACGGCTCGGTCCGGGCGTCGTCAGGGAGGAGGTGGTCGAGGTGATGGTGCCCGACGTGCTGCGCCGGGCGCTCCAGGAGCACTCTATCGATCCCATCGAAAGCCCCGACGTCGAGGTCCTCGAGCTCGAGCGCGGCCGTCCGGCGCGGCTGAAGGCGACCGTGAGCGTGATGCCCGAGGTGAAGCTCGGCGAGGTGCCGAAGCTAGAGGAGCCGACCGAACCCATCGAGGTCACCGACGAGATGGTGGAGCGCCGCCTGGAAGACGTCCGCCAGCCCCTGGCGGACATTACGCCGGTGGAGCGTGAGGCCCGGCTTGGCGACGTGGTCGTGATCGACGTCGAGGTGGACGTGGACGGCAACGTCATCGAGTCCGAGACTCGCAAGGCGATGGAGGCCGAGCTGAAGGAAGGCGTCTTACTGCCGGAGCTGCTCGCCGTGATTCCCGGAGCCAAGGTCGGAGAGACGCGATCAGCGGTCGTGAAATTCCCGGACGACTACAACGAGCCGATGCTCGCCGGCAAAGAGGCGACGATCAAAGTCACGGTCCAGGGCGTCAAGGAAAAAATGCTGCCGGCCCTCGACGACGCGATGGCCAGGCAGCTCAGCAACGGCGAACAAGAAAACGTGGAGTCGTTCCGGAGCTCGACACGAGCCGCGCTTGAGGAGTCGGCCAAGGAGATGGCAAGGCTCGACCGCGAGCAGGCGCTCGTCAAGGGTCTCGTCGAGTCCTCGACCGTTGACGTGCCGAAGGCGCTTGTCGATCGTGAGCTCACCAGCCAGCTCGAATCGATGGAGCGGACCCTGAACCGCCAGGGCTTGAAGCTCGAGCGCTACTTCGAGTACATGGGCAAGAACATCAACGAGTGGGTCGAGGAGGAGCGGCCGGCCGCCGAGCAGCGGCTGAAGGTCGACCTCGTGCTGGGGGAGTACGCGAAGCGCCAGGACCTCGAGCCTTCCGACGAGGACGTCATGAGCTTCCTCGAAGAGCAGGCGGGCCAGGACGATGAGCTGAAGGGCCAGGTCGAGGAGCTGAAGAAGAGCGAGAGCGCGCGGCGGTACTTCGCCTCACGGCTGCGGCGGCGGCGCGTGCTGGATCGGCTGGCGGCGAACGAGCCAGCCTCTAATCAAGGCACGCCCAAGACCTAATCCGGTTCGGACTTGACGGAACCGGGGGGAGGCGTGTCTAGAATGACGGTGTGCACACTCTGAACCGGATCCAGCGCCCTGAGAGCTACCTGGTGCCGATGGTGGTCGAGAACACTGGGCGCGGCGAACGTGCCTTTGACATCTACTCTCGATTGCTGAAGGACCGCATCGTCTTCATCGGCACGCCCATCGACGACCAGGTGGCGAACCTGGTGGTGGCGCAGCTGCTTTTTCTTCAGTCCGAGGACCCCGACAAAGAGATCTCGCTGTACATCAACAGCCCGGGCGGCCAGGTCACCGCGGGACTGGCGATCTACGACACGATGCAGTACATCCGGCCGCCGGTGTCGACGATCTGCATCGGCATGGCCTACTCGATGGCCGCAGTGCTGCTGGCCGGCGGGGCGCACGGGATGCGCTACGCACTCCCTCACGCGAACATCCTCATCCACCAGCCATGGGGCGGGATGCAGGGACAGGCGACCGATATCCAGATTCACGCCAAGGAGATCCTGCGCACGCGCGAACAGCTGAACCAGATCCTGGCGCGGCACACGGGTCAGAAAATCGAGAAGGTGACGCTCGACACCGAGCGGGACTATTTCCTGACCTCCGACGCCGCCAAGGAGTACGGGCTGATCGACGACATCATCCTCACTCCGGTCAAGCCGCTTGACGTGGCCCGCGAAGCCGCCAATGCCAAAGAGAAGGAAAAAGAGAGGGAAAAGGTGGCAGCCTCCTAGCCATGATCTTCCGACGAAAAGGGAAGAGCGGCGAGGTCAAGAGGCATAAGCCGAAGTGCTCGTTCTGCGGGAAGATGCAGGGTGAGCTGGGTGTGCGGCTCGTCGCAGGGTCGGGCGTTTTCATCTGCAGCGAGTGCATAAGCGTTGCGAACGAGATGCTGTGGGGCCATAATCCCCCGGCACCGGCCTCGTCTTGATGGACACAGACCGAGCAGAACCCGCGAAGAGGAATCAATGAACGAAAGAGAGGATCGACGCCGGTACACGCGCTGCTCGTTCTGCGGCAAGGGGCAGGACCAGGTGCGCAAGCTGGTGGCCGGCCCTGGCGTTTTCATCTGCGACCAGTGCATCGATCTGTGCCAGGAGGTCCTGGAGGACGACAACCGCTCCGGCGGCACCAAGAAGCAGAAGACAGGTTTCATCCCCAACCCCAAGACGATCTCCGCGGCTCTGGATCAGTACGTCATCGGGCAGGACCGCGCGAAGAAGGTGCTCTCGGTCCAGGTCTACAACCATTACAAGCGCATCTCCGCCTCCAAGTCGGTGGGCGATGTGGAGCTCACGAAGTCGAACGTGCTGCTCGTGGGACCGACGGGTTGCGGCAAAACCTACCTCGCGCAGACTCTCGCCAAGATCCTGGACGTGCCCTTCGCCATCGCGGACGCCACCAGCCTCACCGAGGCGGGCTATGTCGGGGAGGACGTCGAGAACATTCTTCTACGGCTGATCCAGGCGGCGGATTTCGACATCAGCCGCGCTGAGCGCGGGATCATCTACATCGACGAGATCGACAAGATCGCTCGCAAGTCGGACAACCCTTCGATCACTCGCGATGTCAGCGGCGAGGGCGTGCAGCAGGCTTTGCTCAAGATCCTCGAGGGCACCGTCGCCAACGTGCCGCCCCAGGGCGGACGCAAGCACCCGCATCAGGACTTCATCCAGATCAACACCACCAACATCCTTTTCATCTGCGGTGGCGCGTTCGACGGACTGGAGAAGGTTGTCGAGCAGCGCATCGGGCGCAAGGCGATCGGGTTCGGAGCGCCGCACAACAAGATCGAGCGCAAAGCGGCGTCGGAGACGCTCAAGTTCATGCAGCCGCAGGACCTGCTGAAGTACGGGTTCATCCCCGAGTTCATCGGCCGGCTGCCGATCATCGTGACCCTGCACCACCTGGATCAGCAGGACATCGTGCGCATCCTCACCGAGCCGAAGAATGCACTGGTGAAGCAGTACCAGAAGTTCTTCTCGCTGGACAACGTGGAGCTGGTGTTTCAGAAGGGATCGCTCGATGCGATCGCAGAGCTCGCGCTGCATCGAGGCACTGGTGCGCGCGCTCTGAAGTCGATCATCGAGGAGGCTTTGCTCACCTCGATGTTCGAAATCCCTTCTCGTCCCGAGATCAAGCGGTGCTTGATCTCCGAGCGGTCGATCCGCGAAGCGCTGGAACCCGAGTTCGAGCTGGGTGAGGAAGGCGAGAGCCCGGCGCGTCTGGTGGGAGAGTCGGCTTAGGCGCCACCCGGCCTGTTGTCGCGCTGCTGGAAGCCCTGCGCGGCAGAACCGTCCTCCTCTGAGGTTCGCGCCATTCGCGCCTCGGCTGGCTGCCTCAGTGGCACGCTCCACTGGCGCGACCAAGCTTGACGACAAGCTGGACGAGCGGCAGAAGCACAAACGCTAGACTTGCCAACAGCATGAGCCGCGCCGAGAACGTATCCGTACCCTCGCCGGCACGTTCGCGCTAGCGATCCTCCGCCGGCGAAACCAGATTCCACCTCAGCTCGTTCGAACACGCCCGTGAGCAAGACACCAGATGCCATGCCGCCCGCTTTCGATCCACAGGCCATCGAGGCCGGTTGGTACGCGCGTTGGGAAAAAGAGGGCCTGTTCATCGCCGACGCGAAGAGCAAGAAGCCGAAGTACGCCATCTGCCTGCCGCCGCCCAACATCACAGGCGAGCTGCACATGGGTCACGCCCTCAATCACACTCTGCAGGACATCTGCGCGCGCTACCGGCGGATGGCCGGGTATGAGGTGCTGTTCCTGCCCGGCATGGACCACGCCGCGATCGCCACGCAGAACGTGATCGAGAAGCAGCTTGCCAACGAGGGCATGACCAAGGAGCAGCTTGGCCGCGAGGCATTCGAATCGCGTGTCAACGAGTGGTACGCCGAGGTCGGCGACACCATCGTCAGCCAGGACCGGATTCTCGGCGCATCGCTCGACTGGTCGAGGCTCCGTTTCACAATGGACCCGCGTTATGTCCGCGCGGTCATGACGGCGTTCGTCGCCTTCTACGAGAAGGGTTGGATCTATCGCGCACCGCGCATCGTCAACTGGTGTCCGCGCGACCGTTCCGCGATCTCGGACCTCGAGGTCAAGTGGCAGGTCCACGACGACGTGCTGTTCTACATCAGGTATCCGATCGAAGGCGGAGGCGAGGTGGTGATCGCGACGGTGAGACCGGAGACGATGCTCGCCGATACCGGCATCGCGGTCAATCCAGCCGACGATCGGTACACGAACCTGATCGGCAAGACGGCAATCCTTCCGCTGGTGGGCCGGCGGTTGCCGATTGTGGGCGACGAGGCGGTCCAGAAAGACTTCGGCACCGGCGCCCTCAAAGTCACGCCCGGGCACGATCCGATGGACTACGAGATAGGCCAGAGGCATTCGCTCGAGATCGTCAACGGGATGAACCTCGATGGCACGATGCATGTGCCGGGCCTTCCGTATGACGGTTTGCCCGCACTGGAGGCGCGACGTCGCGTGGTCGCTGATTTGAAAGCGCAGGGCCTGCTCGTCCAGGCAGAGCCCTACACGCACGAGGTCGGGCACTGCGATCGGTGCGACACCGTGATCGAGCCGTTGATCAGTGAGCAGTGGTGGCTGCGCATGGAGGTCATGCGAGACAAGGCCCTGGAAGCGTCAGCCGCGGGCAAGGTGCGATGGCATCCCGATCGCTACGAGCGCACGTACCTGGACTGGCTTCGCGGACTGCGTGACTGGAACATCGGAAGGCAGCTGTGGCTCGGCCACCGGGTGCCTGTCTACTACTGCGATAGCGGGCACCAGATCGTGGCGGTGGAGCGCCCTCATGAATGCACCGAGTGCGGCAGCACCGCGCTCACGCAGGATCCGGACGTGCTGGACACCTGGTTCTCGTCGGCGTTATGGCCATTCGCGACGCTCGGGTGGCCTGAAGAGACCGACGACCTCAAGGCCTTTTACCCGAACCACATGAACAGCACCGCCCGCGAGATCATCAATCTCTGGGTGAGCCGCATGATCATGACCGGCCTCGAGTTCATGGGCGAGGTTCCGTTTGCCGACGTCGCCATTCACTGCCAGGTGCAAGCTGCCGACGGGCGCCGCATGTCAAAGTCGCTGGGCACTGGTGTCGACCCGCGGGGGCTGATCACCACGTACGGGACGGATGCCGTGCGCGCGTGGGCGGCATCGGTGGCGATGTCAAGCCAGGACGTTCGATTCGACGAGAGCCGCGTCGAGGGCTACCGGCGTTTTTGCAACAAGCTCTGGAACGCGACGCGGTTGGTGCTGGCCTCGGCGGGCACTTTATCCGTTGCGCCGGGAGCACCCCCGCCGGCCCAACCGCAGGCGCTCGAAGACCGCTGGATCCTGT
>DASXNH010000257.1:0-18684 GCA_036495195.1 Candidatus Dormiibacterota bacterium | reverse complement strand
ATGGGGTTTCCGAGGCTGGTACTTGTGGATCATGTCGGTATTTCGCCTGGCATCGGCGCGCACGGTCTGGACGGCGAGTTGCGTGGCGCCGAACAATGACCACTCAGCGGTGGCGTAGCTACGGAGGTTGAGATCCATGACGCGCTCCTGAGCCGCTCTATCTTCGCGGCAGATCGGTGTGCCGACTTTGAAGACAAGGCAGGCGTAGCGGCCAACGGGCAAGCTGACCTCGGTTTCGCGTGACGACATCCAACCAACGCCGTGGCCACGGATCGCAGTCGGGTCATACATACAAATAGGGTGATCTCCAAGAACGAATTCATGCGGCGGGTCGGACCTCAACAGCGTCCAAGTCATCTGCGAGGCGATCGCAATGGCAACCTGGTTATTGGCCATGAACATACCCATGACCTCGTGATCGCTTGTTGTCTCAAGTCTCATGTGTCCAGAGCGCCAATCGTCGAGATGCGTCCGGAAAGCCAGAACAGCATCGTCCGACGTATCGGATCCCTGCTGCCTCAGGAAGTCCCGGATCTTGTCGTCCGTATCGACCCGATTGACGTTGAAATCCATGATCACTTTGGACATGTGCTCATACATCTCGACGAACCACTGGCGGCCACGCGGCGTCCGTCGGTGCTGGAGGTTGATGTACGAGGCGAGCTCAAATCGATCGACCTGACTAAGATTGCCACCTGCCACTAGGCGACTAAGGTGGACGGCAGCAATTCCCTCGATCTTCGCCAGATCTGTTTCGATCTGAGTAGCTTCGAGCCCCGGGACTTCCTGTAGCCGATAGAAGTCCTTAACGACGGCATCGCTGTTTATGGAGGTGCGGCTCGGTTTGCCGGTTGCCTTATCCAATTTCCAGATAGGGGGATTCGCTGCGTCAGGCCGTTCTGAGAACCCCCGCATTAAGAACCGAGAAAGGTAGTGGTGTCGTCGAGCTGGTCGGTTCATCTGGACCACCGAAGCTAGCACCCCGCGTCTGGATACAGAAGGTTTGGCGTACAAGTACGCATTTAGTACGCAGCCGCTCTGAATCGGGATGTGTCGTTGGGTGTCATTTGATATTCAGAATGCGTGGGGCGATCTCAATGACACAGAACCCGGCTTACAGTCCACTCTCGGCCCACCACCACAAGACATAAGGGAGAGCAGAGAGCGAGCCTTGAACCACAGAATCTTGCGATCTGGCCTCAGAGACCGGTTTTCGTACGCAATCAGTAATACAGAAGCACACGAGAGGACACGAAGGCGCATCAGAAGGAACGCCGGGACACTAGGGGACACGACATACGGCCGGTTCCGGAGCCACACCAACAGGGAGCGTGGTCGATTGCAACCATGAGCAGTAACGATGTGTTCTATGTACAGAAGATGAGTAGCAACTACGTGTTCTATGCGCAGAAGATGGAAGAGTTGAAGCAGGCGCGCAAGAGGGAACGGCCGCTGCACCCGCAGCTCGCGGAGCTGTTCGAGTTCGTTCGTCAATTGGAGGCGGAGTGGAGGTCACGATCGCGAGCTTGAGCAGGCCCCTGCACAAGCGAACGCGTCGTTAAGGCGCATACACGCAACCGGAATAGGTAACTCGCGGCGCATGGACCGGCGAGTGCGATAAGAAGCGATGTTCTCGCGCTCGAGCTCGTGCCTCAGGTGCCGTTTCCGGTGTGGGGCCGCGACGATCTCAGTGCCGGGCCGCTTATTTCGGTCTCAGCTTCACGTCGCAATGGCTGTGGACTCCTATCGGCTGAGAACCATATGGGTGGCGTCGTCGGTCGCCTGGTGTTCGGTGACGCTGTAGCCGAGCGCCGGCAGGTCGATCCCGGCGAACATCGCCTCGCCCTGGCCGAGGACGACCGGGGCCAGAGCGAAATGCAGTTCGTCGATCAGCCCAGCGCGAAGGTATTGACGCACTGTATCGACGCCACCGCCGATCTTCACGTCGCGGCCCTTGGCGGCGCGCTTCGCCTGTTCCAGCGCCGCTTCGATGCCGTCGGTCACGAAGATGAAGGTTGTCCCGCCTTCCATCTCGAGGGGGTCGCGCTGATGATGCGTCAGCACGAAGGTCGGCGCGTGATAGGGCGGATCGGCGCCCCACCATCCCTTCCAGCTCTCGTCCGGCCAGGGGCCGCGGACCGGCCCGAACATGTTGCGGCCCAGGATGAACGCGCCGAACCCGTCCATCGAACGATGGGCGTAGGCCTCGTCAATGTCCTCTGAGCCGCCGCTTTCGCCAGTCATCGCCCGGAACGTGCGCGTGCCGACTAACCATTCGTGCAGTTCCAGCCCTCCCTTACCAAGCGGATTTTCAAGACTTTGGTCAGGCCCTGCGCCGAAGCCATCAAGCGAGACGGAAAAACCTGCGACGCGCACTTTCGTCATTACGCACTCCTGAATCGCCCCAAGTTTCGTTGAAGCTTGCCGGTTTGGAATTACACCGCGTCGATGGTCGTGTTGTCGGCATGGTAGGCGGTGGAGGGTATACCCCTCGCCTTGTCTTGTGGGATTGCGCCTCAACGGAATAGGGCGTGATACGTTCCACGATCATCGGCGGCTTCATCGCTTGGGTGACGGGCTCGGGTGTCGTACAGGGCGTGATCATGGGCGCCACCCTGGCGTTCTTGACCACGATCCTCATCTTGGACGCGGTGGCCAAGGCAGAGACGAGGACCGTCAACGGTTGGAGTTCGATCCGGAAGGCCGGTCAGCCCGGCAACGGACTGCTGGTGCGCGCCGCGTTGCAGAAGGCTCTGCCGGTCGTCAACCTGTTCGAGGAGGCCGCCTACTGGACGGCCAGTGTTGACGGTGCGGGGAAGAATCTCAGTGGCGAGCATGTCTATCGCCTCCGCTTCCCGCCCGGGCAGCTCCCCCCAAACGACGCCTTCTGGTCGCTCACTGCGACGGACACCGTCGGCTACATGGTGGGCAACCCGACGGGCCGGTCAAGCGTGGATGACCACTCTGGTCTCGTGACGAATCCAGATGGCTCGGTCGACATCCTGCTCCAACCGCAGGCGCCGAGCGCACCGGCACAGAACTGGTTGCCGACACCGACCGGCCGATTCAAGCTGATGCTCCGCGCCTATCTACCCGGCGACGCCATCGTGGACGGCAGCTATGAAGTGCCGCCCGTCGTCGAGGTTTCGTGAGATGAACCGCCTCATTCTCAAGTACGGCTATCCCATCACCGCCGTCATCCTGCTGGTCTTCGCCTGGGTCGTCTACCGACGGCTCGCCGGCGGCGTAGACGCGATCATCTCGCTCGCCGTGGCGGCGATCGTCGTGTGGGTGCTCGGCTCGCTCGCTTTCATCTACTACTGGCCCCGAATCACCGTCAGCGGGTTCAAGCGGGCAATCCTCAGAAGCGGGTTCGGCGGCGGCCCGATCCCCGTGAACACGCTATACGCCGTGCTGGACCGCTCCTCCCAGTCCGCGTCGACCAGCAGCCTGATGGGGACCGGCACCGATGATTTGCTCTACATCGCCGGCTGGCTCGACGTCAACGCCGGACCGCGGGTGCTGCATACCCCCGAGATGGGCGGACGCTACTACAGCGTGCAGTTCACCGATCCAACGAGCGGAGCCAACTTCGCCTATGTCGGAAAGCGGGCCACCGGGACCGCCGCCGGCGACTTCCTCCTCTGCACACCCGGCTGGAAGGGCGACATGCCAACTGGAGTGACCCGGATCGACGTGCCACATGGTTCCGCCCTTCTCGTCGGTCGGGTGTTCGCCGCCGATGGAGATGACCGACTCGCCGCTTATGCGGTCGCGAAGCAGATCCAGCTCGCGCCGGTCACCAGCCGGACTTGAACACGTCGGCGATCCGGATAGGCGAATCCCTATGCGAATCACACCGGCAGCCTTGAGCCGTGCCTACTCCCACGCGACCACAGCGGCCGCAACCTTCTCCTTGATTCCCCTCAGCATGAACTCCTGGAGCCCACTCACCGGTCGGCCGCTCGCCTCCAGCGCCTCACGTGAGACGACGATTGTGTCGCTTTGTGCAGCGGCGCAAAGGCGTGCCGCGCGAGGCACCGCCGCGCCGCGCACCGCGCCGTTCTCGATGTGCACTTCGCCCGAGTGGATGCCAATACGAAGCTGTGGCGCGTAGCCATGCAAGCGCCGATGCGACAACAGCCGCCGCTGGATGCTCACCGCGCAGTCGATCGCGTCGCCTGCTGCGTCGAAAACGACGAAGAAGCCGTCACCCGCATGATCGACCTCGCGACCGCGGTGCTCACCGAAGGCACGGCGCAGCTCCGCATCTAGCCACGCGGACAGACCACGCCAGGCAGCGTCGCCGATGGCGTCGACCAGCGATGTGGAGCCGCTGAGATCGGTGAACATCAACGTCTTGGGCGTCGCATGGGGGCGCGAGTGTGCGGCCAGCGCTGCGCGCAGCTCCTCGCGGGAGCGGATCTCAAGCTTGTCGTAAACGTGGCGCAGGTGGTATTCGACCGTCTTCGGACTGAGGTACAGACGCGCTGCCGCCTCGCGCGTGGTCGCGCCCTCGGCCAGAGTAAGGGCAACGTGGAGTTCCTGAGGAGTCAACTGCTGGCGATAGCGCTCATCGCGTACGCGGGCCGTCTCACCGGAAGCCTGCAGCTCCGCCAGCGCCCGCTCCCCCCAGGGCGCCGCGCCGAGCTCATCGAACGCCTTCAGCGCTGCCCGCAAGTGCTTGCGAGCCTCGACGCGCTTGCGGACGCGCCGCAGCCGCTCACCGTAGTGGAGGTGCGTCCGCGCTCGTTCAAATGTGTCCGGCGTCGATTCGTGGTGGCGCAGGGCCTCTTCAAAATGGACAGCGAAACCTGAGTCGTCCGCGAGCAATGCCTGCGCTCGCGCCGCTCGCGCGAGGGCGAATGGCTGGCCCTTCGCGGCCGCCGCCTCCGCGTAGCGGGCCGCCACGGAGCGTGCCTCGTCGTGCCGGCCCAGCCTCACCAGCGCCTCGACGATGTCAGGCGAAGGCAGCAGGTCCGGGTCGGACATCAAGTTGTCGTGCAGGTACTTCTCGCAGGTGTCGAGGTGGCGCAGCGCCTGTTCGGGATGTCCAAGCCCGAGCTCGAGCATGCCCAATGCGATCATCGCCCACGACGCGTACAGGACCAGGCCCATCGATTCAGCGATCTGGAGGCCCTCGCCCGCATTGGCACGGCAGTCGTCGGCGCGACCCTCGAGCGCATCGAGCCACGCGAGGCCAGACACAGGCCCGGCGAGCCATGCGACCTGCGTCGTCTCGCGCGCGACGCGCATCGCTTCTTCGTACATCGCGCGCGCGACCGGCCAGCGATTGGTGGCGAAGGCCTGGCGGCCAAGGAAGAAGACGACCACCGGCAGCGCGGCGGTGGGCGCGTGGTCGCGCGCCTCGACGAGCGCGCGCTCGAGCAGGTCGCGCCCAGCTTCCGCCTCGCGCAGATAGAGGCCTGTCACTCCCGCGCATAGAAGGAGTAGCGGGTCGGAGCCATCGAGCGATAGCTGCGCGAACAGGTGCGCGGCCTCGTGCAGATGGCGTGGGCCATCGTCGCCGCGGCCAGCAAGAATCGCCAGCGTGCCGTAGGCGACGTGGGCGTTGATTGCGACCTCCGGCGGATCACCGTCGCGCAGCAGCTCGATGGCGTGCTGGGCGGGCAGCAGCAGCGCATTGGGATTTCCGGCGCCCAAGGTGGAGCACGCCGCATCGGCAAGAATGCGGATCGCTTGCAGGCGGTCGCGCGGCTCGATCGCCTCGGCCGCTGCGACCAGCATGCCGTAGCCCTCGCCGACGGCGCCACGCCGCACGGCGATGTGGCCCGCGAGCGTGTCGACCTGGGATTGCAGCTCCGGGCTCGCCAGCTTGCGCGCAGCATGCAGCAACTCCTCGGCCGCATCGGCGCGGCCCCCGAGCCACGCGTTGTCGGCAGCCGTCAGAAGTCGCACCGCGCGCAGCTCTTCGGATTGGGTCAGTCGCGCCGACTCCGCCCATGCGTCGGCGGCTGCCGAATAGCCCGACGACTCTCGTGCGCGTCGCGCCGTCGCCTCAAGCGCATCCGCCGCCTCGGCATCCCACCCGACAGCGGCAGCACCGAGATGCCAGGCTCGGCGGTCAGGATCGTCGGCGGCCGTCATCGCGCCCGCGAGCGCGCGGTGTGCGGTGCGCCGGTCCGCGGGCGAAGCCGCGTGATAGACGGATGCCCGCGCGAGCGGATGGACGAACTCGATGCGATCGCCGCGCTGAACCATCACCGGTCCCGCGGCTTCGGCCTCCTCCACAGCCTCGGCGCCCAGTCCAATCGATGCCGCGGCCCGGCGCACCAGGGGGAGATCGGTGCCGCCTGCGGCCGCGAGCAGGAGCAGGACCCGCCGCGCGTCCGCGGAGAGTCCGGCGGTGCGGCGCAAATACGCGCGCTCGACCGATGTCGCAACGGGCAGGGCCCCGTGTGGAAGCGCTGGGATGCGGTTCGCCTCAGGACCCAGCTCGATCAACGCCAGGGGATTGCCGCCGGTCGCCTCGACGAGCCGCGATGCGACGTCGGCCGAGACGGCCCCGCCCAGCAGCTCGGCTGCAGCCTTCGAATCCAAGCCGGAGAGCCACAGCTCTGGCAGGCCCGCCGAGAGCAGCGGCGACTCCTCACCCTCGCGGACCGCGATCAACACCGCGATCGGGTCCGCGATCAGGCGCCTGGTCACGAAACCGATGGCCTCGGCCGACGCCCTGTCGAGCCAATGCGCATCGTCGATGGTGACAAGGAGCGGCGCCTCGTCGGCGTAGGCCGAGACCAGGCCGAGCGCCGCCGCGCCGACGATCAGCCGGTCGGCCTCGATCCGCGGTCCAAGGCCGAGCGAGGAGCGCAGGGCCTCTGCATGAAACGCCGGAACGCGCTCAAGAGCACGGAGGGCCGGCCGAAGCAGCTCCGACAGCCCGGCGAACGGGACATCGGCCTCGAACTCGACGCCACGGGCGGAGAGCACCCTCATCGATTGCGCGTGCTCGATCGCGTACTGGAGCAGGGCCGTCTTCCCGATGCCAGGCTCGCCGCGAATGATCAGCTGGGACGACCTCCCCAACCGGGCGCTGGCCAGGGCCTGGTCGATGGCGAGCAGCTCCTGATCCCTTCCTAGAAGCACCGAGTCTTAGTTTCACCGTTCGCGGGCTGTTGGCAAGACACCCGGGCATCTATTAGGGGACCCCCCTGATTCGATGACCCAGGGTCGGGATGCACCCTCCAACCATCCCAATCTTCTAGGAGGTGTTTCGAATGGCGGTGCAGACCCCGGCGATCAACGAGGACAAGCTCAACGCTTTTCTCGGCCAGGTGATCGGCGAGCTTGGAGCAACTGTGAACGCGGGCCTGATCGTGATCGGCGATCGGCTCGGGCTCTACAAGGCGATGGCGGACGGCAAGCCCGTGACGTCTCAGGAGCTGGCTGAGAAAACGAGAACGGCCGAGCGCTACGTGCGCGAGTGGCTCAATGCGCAGGCCGCGGGAGGCTTTGTGACGTACGACCCCGAGACCCAGCGGTACACGCTGCCGGCGGAGCAGGCAATGGCGCTGGCCGACGAGGACAGCCCGGCGTTCGTGTGCGGGGCGTTCGAGCTCGCGACCGCGACGCTGCGCTCGGGAGGGGAGATCGAGTCAGCTTTCAAGACGGGCCGCGGCTTCGGCTGGCACGAGCACGACACCGGGGTGGCCACCGGCTGCGAGCGCTTCTTCCGGCCCGGCTACAACGCGAACCTCGTCTCGGCGTGGCTGCCGGCGCTCGCTGGCGTCGAGGACAAACTGCGGGTCGGAGCCAAGGTCGCTGACGTCGGCTGCGGCCTGGGCGCCTCGACACGGCTGATGGCCGACGCCTACCCGCGGTCGCAGTTCATCGGCTTCGACTACGACGCAGAATCGATCGAGCTCGCACGCGCCAAGGCGCACGGGGCCGGCCTCAAAAACACCATCTTCGAGGTCTCCGCGGCCGCGGCGTATCCGGGCGCGGGCTACGACCTGGTGGCGATGTTCGACTGCCTTCACGACATGGGCGATCCCATCGGGGCGGCCAAGCATGTCAAGCAGACGCTTGCGCCGGACGGCGCATGGCTCATCGTCGAGCCCATCGCGGGTGACAGGGTCGAGCAGAACCTGAACCCGGTCGGGCGCGCCTACTACGCGTTCTCCAACTTCCTTTGCACACCCAATTCGCTGTCTCAGGACGTCGGCCTGGCGCTGGGCGCGCAGGCGGGTGAGGCCCGAATCCGGGACGTCGTCACTGCCGGTGGTTTCACTCGGTTCCGCCGCGTGGCGGAGACGCCATTCAACGCGGTTTACGAGGCCCGGCTCTAGCGTGTCGGGCGCAAGGAGGTAGCGAGTCATGAGACCGCTTTATGTGAAGAAGGCGAGCCCCAAGGACAGGGTCACCTGGATGGATAAGTTCATAGCGCTTGAGCCGAGGGGCGGTGTCAGGGATGTCATCGAGATCGCCCACCGCAATTGCCGCGCCCGGGCGGTGTTCGACGCGATCGTCGACACCGCGCCGTGGCCCGTCAGAGTCAGGGTCTAGTTCTCCGGCGGGCGGTTGCACAACCGCCCGCCTTCCTATTAAGTAGGGGGGTCCCAATGCCTTACTCCGACACTGGTATGCGTGCACGTCTTCCAGATGCCTCGGGTTACGCACGGAATCGGGACGGCCTGAGACTTTATTACGAGGTCTTTGGGCGGGGCGACAAGACGATCGTGCTGATGCCCTGTAACCCGATTGTTCACTCGCGGATGTGGAAGGGGCAGATCCACTACCTCGCGCGCCATTTCCGCGTGGTGACGTACGACGGCGTCGGCAATGGCATGTCCGATCACCCGGATCCGAAATCGCTGTTTTCGCAGTTGACGTACATGAACGACTGCATCACCGTCATGGATGCGACCGACACGCACGCGGCCGTGCTGGTGGGGCTGTGCCACGACGGAGTTTGGCCGGCCATCGTGCTGGCAGCCTCTGAGCCTGAGCGTGTCCAGGGCATCATGGCGTTCGCGCCCGGCATTCGATTGGGTCCGCCGCTTGCGGCGCGCGCGACAGCGATCGCGAAGTTCGCCGAGGAGCTGCCTAGCCACGACGGCTGGCTCAAGTTCAACCATCACTACATCGCCAACAACTTCCGCGGCTTCATGGAGTTCTTCTTTGGTGAGATGTATCCAGAGCCTCACTCGACCAAGCAAATCGAGGACTCCGTCGCCTATGCACTGGACGGCCGCGTCGAGTCATTCCTGATGGATGATGACGAAGACAAGGTTGCCGCCGCCGATGAACAAGAGATCGCGGCTGTGTGCGCCCAGGTTCGTTCGCCGATCGTGGTCGTGATGGGGACGCGCGACAACTGCCAGCCCTTCGAGCGGGCCCGGCGCACGGCCGACCTTACCGGGGCCGAGTTCGTAGTGCTCGACGGATCGGGCCACATCCCGATGGCGCGGCGGCCGATTCTGGTCAATCGAATGATTCGCAAGTTCGCCGGCGATCGTGCCGTGTCGTGGCCGGCCACCATTGGTCCTCGCAAGAACAAGCGCGCGATCTTGATCAGCTCCCCCATCGGCCTCGGCCATGCGTGGCGTGATGTCGCGATCGCACGCGAGCTGCGCCGGCAGGTTCCGGATCTGGAAGTGGAATGGCTGGCGCAGGCGCCGCTGACGACTCTGCTCGAGGAGGCAGGCGAGAAGGTGCATGCGGCTTCAGCAGAGCTCGCGTCGGAATCGGCTCACGTTGATCTCGAGGCGCGCGAGCACGAGCTTCACGCGTTTCAGATGATCCGGCGCATGGACGAGATCCTGTGCGCAAACTTCGGCGTGTTCATGGATGTCGTCAAGCAGGAAAACTTCGACGTATGGATCGCAGATGAAGGTTGGGAGATCGACTACTTCTTGCACGAGGAGCCGGACCTGAAGACGGCGCCCTACGTCTGGATGGCGGACTTCTGCGGGTTCTTGCCAATGCCGTCAGGCGGGGAGCACGAAGAGTTCCTCGTCACCGACCTGAACGCGCAAATGATCGAGCACGTCGATGGCAACCGCGGGTTGCGCGACCTGTCGATCTTCATCGGTGATCCGGCGGACATCGTGCCGCGATCGTTCGGTCCTGGCCTGCCCTCAATCCGAGAGTGGACGGAGGCCCGTTACAAATTCCCTGGGTACGTGCTGCCGTTCGATCCAGCCACGCTGCGCGACCGGATGGCCCTGCGCCGTGAGCTGGGCTTTCACCCGGACGCGCCTCTGGTCGTCGCATCCGTGGGCGGCTCGGCTGTAGGCATTCACTTGCTGCGGCGAGTCGCGGCGGCGTTTGAACTGCTCCGCCGCGAGATGCCGGACGCCGAGCTGCTCCTGGTGTGCGGGCCGCGTATCTCACCCACAGAGTTCGCCGGGCTGGCGGGCATTCGCGCAGTCGGTTACGTGCACGACCTGTACCGGACGCTTGCGTGCTGCGATCTGGCGGTGGTGCAGGGCGGGCTCTCGACCACGATGGAGCTGGTCGCAAACCGACGACCCTTCATCTACCTGCCACTGCGCAACCACTTCGAGCAGAACTTCCACGTCGCGCACCGGCTGCAGCGCTATGGCGCGCTGCCGCCGACGGATTACGACGAGGCGACTCCCGAAACGCTCGCCGCGCAAATGCGTGATCGGCTCCGAGCGCCCGTGAGGTACGTCCCCGTGGAGGCCGGAGGTGCGGCGCGGACTGCAGCATTCATCGCGCCGCTGCTGGTGAGGGACTGAAAGGCAGCAACTCCTCCATCGACGACGAATCGCCCACAGGGCGTAAACAAATCGTGTAGGATAGCCGCGTTTTTGGCGACCGCGAATTAGGGGGAAACGTAAGTTGATAGATCTTCGGGCAAGGGCCAACCGCAGTTTGGCGGCACTTGGGATCTCAACCGCTGGTGGACTCATTGCGGCGGCAATGCTCGGCGGGTCCGGGTTCGTGGTGGCGGGCATTGCGGGCAGCCCAACGGTCGTGCTCACGAACAACGTCCTGCAGGGCATTTCGACGCTGACTCCTACCGGCAACACAGCGCCGAACTCGCCGATCGGGATCGGCGTCGGCATTCAGGGCGCCAATCCGGCAGCGGAGGACGCATACATCGCCGGCGAATACGACCCGACGAGTCCGCTGTACGGTCAGTTTCTCGACCCGGCGGACTACGAAGCCCAATTTGGCGTGCCGGCTGACCGGTTGAACAACACGCTCAGCTGGCTGAGCGGCGCCGGGTTGCACGTGCAGACAATCCCTGGGAGCAGCGAGTACGTGCTCGCGTCCGGAACCGTGTCGCAAGTGGAAAGCCTGCTCAGCATCCGGATCCAGAACTTCATCTCCAACGGGAAGGCCTTCTACGCGAACGTGGACGCCCCGTCGGTGCCGGCATCCCTGCAGGTGATCGCCATCACCGGCCTCAACAGCGTCGAGGGCCCGCACCTCAATCCTCAGCAGCATTCCGCGCCGGGAACGCCGCCACCGTCGCGGCCGGCGACGCTGAGCCCCAGCGCCAACATGGGCCTCACGACCCCGTCAGCTCTCTGGTCGATATACAACCAGCCGTCCAACAACAAAGGAGAAGGCCAGCAGATGGCCATCTTCGGCTGGGGGACCACCAACAACACCGCATCCGACCTTCAGGCGTTTGAGCACGAATACAGCCTGCCCGCCGTGCCGCTGACGATCTCCTACTACGGCACTGAAACCGCGGTCACCGATTCGGGTGGCGAAGGCGAATGGAACATCGACACACAGGCGTCGACCGGGATGGCCCCGAACGTGGTTGGCGAGCACCTCTACTTCGCCAAGGCCGGCACTGACGCCGACCTCGTTGCCGCTTACCACGCGTGGGCGGCCGATAAGACAGGACCGCTGCAGGGCAGCTCCTCGTTCGGCGGCTGCGAGCAGGCGCCGGGCACCAACGGCTTGAGCGGCAGCCCCGGCAGCCCGAGCGGCGTCCTCATTGCCGGTAACCCCAACCAGGACCTTTACGAACGAGTCCTGAAGCGCCTCGTCGCCGAGGGCCGCACGATGTTCGCCTCCACGGGGGATACAGGTGACGGCTGCCCGGCAATTTCCTTGGTGCTCAACGGTGTGACGCTTCTGCCCACGCCGATGCTGAACTACCCCGCCGTCAGCGCTTACGCAACGGCCGTCGGCGGCACAGTCCTCTACTACAACGACCCGACGGCCACATCACCCGCGACGCGCGCGCTTGAATACGCGTGGACCCATGGTGGTGGCGGCTCGAGCGATTTCATGGCCGCAGGAGCCTATCAGCAGAAGGCGAATCCGCCTCTGCTGTTCAGATGTGTCTCGGATCCGCACGGCAAGCCGTATTCGCCTCCGGGCCCGTTGTGCCGGGGAATCCCCGACGTCGCCGCGCAATCCGGGGATGTTCCAACCAATGGCTACACCGTGACGATGGATCAGGCGAACGACCAGCAGGGCGGCGGCACCAGCCTTTCGTCTCCGTTGTGGCTCGGAATGTGGACGCGAATTCAAGCGGCGTCGACCCGGTCAAAGGGCAACGGCTTTGCGGCCGCCACGATCTACCGGCTGGCATCAGACCCTGCCAAATACGCGCGTGACTTCTTCGACATCGGCGGCACGTCAACCGACACGACCGTCTCGTGCGACGGCCCTACCCCCGTCAACTGCTCGCACCCCGGATGGGATTACACGACTGGATGGGGCGTGCCGAACGTCACGAATCTCATGCTCGACGCTGACGGCAAGACGGCGCCGACGCATGTCACGATCCCCAACCCGTCACCCCCTCAGCCGACATTCCCAGGCACCAGTGGAGGGACGACCTGCCCTGGCCCGCAGGTAGTCGATCCGGTTGGCGATGCAGCCAACACCGTGCCGGGCGGCGACGGCACGAATGTGGACAGCCTGGATATCGTCAACGCCTCGTTCGCATCACCGAACGCGACCACCCTTCAGGTAACCCTGGCGGTGCACAACCTCTCGGCGCCGCCACCGCCGGCGAACTTCCCAGCGGGCATATGGGCGGTGTACTGGACCTACAACGGCACTGAGTACTTCGCGCGGGCGACCAGCAAGGGCAGCGGCGCGGCCGCTGCCTGGTCGTTCTCCGATGGCACCTACACCACCAACTTCAATACCGTCGCCAGCATCACGGGGACGGCGACTCCCGGCCCTTACACCGGCGGTCAGGCCGGCACCATTGTCATGAACGTCCCGCTGGTTGATGTGGGTAATCCTCCGGCAGGTGCCTCCCTGACAAACACCTTTGCCAACACGCATGCTTCGCTGATCGCGGTGTACTGGACGGCTTCTGTGGACCGAGGCCCGAACCGTGGCTACGGTGCGCCCTGGACGGTGGGTGCTGTCTGCTGATTTGATCGAGGGCCGGTCGTCGCGCGGCCGGCCCTCACCATCGGCCCTGATGTTCAGACGACGACCTCCGTAGGGCCGACAGATCTCCCAAGGCGCATCCGCGTCCAGGTGCGATATGTGGTGAGGGGGCGATTTCGTTAGACGAAAGGGTCGGGCAGCGAGAGCTTGCCCCTGATCTACATTGGGTACATGATCGGGCCCGCCAGGACAGACCTGAGCGCATTCGCTCGTTGAGCGATCTCGACCACGAGATTCGCGCCGTCTCGCGGCGCCTGCTCACCGGGCGCATCGCACCCATCCTGGTGGCCGGATCCGCCCTGCTCATCGTGGCGGTCCACTTCATCGCCCCGACTCTCGGCGGCGCTCACACGGAGCTCGGGCGGCTGAGCGGCGGGAACGAGATCGCAGGCTTCGTCTTGCTAATCCTGGCTTTCCTGACCGCGTATCTGCTGGTCGCGCCTGACCTGCACGACGAGTTCGAGAGCATGACCGCGACTGGCGGCTCTCACCCGCTCACCTTCGCAGCTGCACGCGTGCTCATCGGCGTCGCCGGGTTGTTCGCCGCCGCCGTCGTCCTGGGGGCTGTCGTGGAGGCCCTCGACTTCGGTGGCCGGTATCAGGCGGCCGAGGCCGTCCATATGGTTGTCATCTTCGCCAACGCCGTGCCCGTCTTCATGCTGGCCCTGGTGTTGATCTGTCTTTTGGGTCGCGTCGCCGGCTTCGTCGGCACGTTCGTCCTCATATCGGTGGGCGGGGATGCCGCCTACCAGCGCGGAGCCGTTGCGGACCATTTCATCGACCCGAACGGCATCTTCTCGCTCGAGCAGACGGTCGCCTGGCTGGGGCCCCGCCCGCTGATGGACTCGTTGCCCGGCATCGGGCTCATGGACCAGGCCGTGGCCCTGAATCAATTCCCGGTTCGGGAGGGTCAGGCGGTGTGGGGCGCGGACCTGATTCAGGTGTCAGGGTCGCAAGACCTCGCGCTGTACGTCGCGTACATCCTCGCGCTGGCCATCGCGTGCTACCTCGTGTGCCGGCTGCGCGCCGGCCGCGCACGGTCGCGCTTTCACCTCGTTCCTTCGTGGCTGGAAAGGAGCCGAACCGACCGAGCAGAAATTGAACGCGAGTAGGTAGCGGCCGAGGGCCCGGGGGTAGAGCGCCTAGGAATGGCGCTGATCCGGAGTCTCGCGAAGCCCTCGATGGAAGAACCATGCATCGTGCCCCGAAAGGAATGCATCGGCCCCGACCCCTGCCTTCGCCCGCTGGAGGCGAGCATGACGCTCCGAGAGTCGCTGGTAAAGGCCCGCAAGCTTGGCCTTCCGTTCGTTCCATCGCGACCGGTCGCCCATGTGGGTCATTTTGCTCCTGCGAGATGGCATTCGTTGATGCCTCGTGGATCGCTGCGGAGATGGCGACCAACTGCGGCGTGGGGTGGTGATCTACAGCCTTTGCATCGTCGTCGCCCTCGGCCTCATCACGCTCGGCGCGCAGGCCCTCCGCTGTCGCGCGACGCGAGGCCGCGTCTCAAAGTCGTGTGGCTTGATCTGGAGCTATCGATGCTCAGGCGTCGCGGGTGAGGCGTACCACCGGGATCTCCCGGTCGGTCAAGGTCTGGTATGCCGCGAAGTTGGGCGCCTCGCTGGTGATCCGCCTCCAGGCGGCCGCCCGATCCTCGCCGTGAAGCGATGCCGGCCGCACCTGGAAGCGCTTGCCCCGCACCTGCAGGAACACCCGGTCGGGGTGCTTGGCCAGGTTCACGTACCAGCTGGGGTGCTTTGCCTCACCGCCCATGGAAGCGACGACCAACCAGCTGTCTTCAACTTCTGGAAAGCTCGCCACGGTTGAGGAGCGCTCGATGCCGCTGCGTGAGCCGATCGTGCTCAGAACGACCATGTTGCGGTGGCCTCGGCCGCCAACCAGCTTGTAGATTCGAGCATGGAGTCGTGCCAGCGGCCTGAATGCGCCAGGCGCCTTGAAGCCGCGGGTGCCGTTCGGCGTGATGGTCACAGTCATGACAGGTACAAGCGGAACAAGCGGAGTGGAATTCCACGCCAGGGGTGCTTGACAGCCTCGGCAGGCTCATGCATACTCAGCATACATACTGAGTATGGTTAGACGAGAGATTGTCGCTTAAGTTCGGCGTGCTGGGTCTCCTGAAGGAGGAGCCGCTTCACGGATATGAGGTCAAGAACCGCTTTGAGGCGATGCTGGGTGGGACCTGGGAAGTCAATATCGGCCAGGTCTACACGACACTTCAGCGTCTCGAGCGTGACGGGCTCGTCCGGCCCGTCGGGCCCAGAGGCGACCGCGGGAAGCTGCTCTACGAACTTGCGCCCGAAGGCCGGAAAGCGCTCAGCCACTGGCTCGCGCAGCCTGACTCTGGGCCTCAGCAGCTGCACGAGGACATCTACGTGAAGCTTCTGATCGCGACCCGCGTCGCCAACGGCGACCTGCAGGGACTGCTTGCTCGCCAGAAGCGCACCTTTCTGCAGCGCTTGCGGGACCTGAACCGGCTGGAAGAACGGGCACGCCGTGACGGCCGCATCGATCTGGCGCGGCTGGTACGCGGCGCATTACTGCACACGGAGGCAGACCTCAAATGGATGGACGAGCTTTCTTCAGAGCGTTTCGGAACGGAGGAGGGAAACCCGGTGTGAGCGAGCTGGTTCGGCTCAACGAGGTCACCAAGGTCTATCAAGGCGGCATCACCGGGGCCCTGAACGGCGTGTCGATGACAGTCGACGAGGGGGAGTTCACCGCGATCATGGGACCCTCGGGCAGCGGCAAGTCCACGATGCTCAACCTGGTCGCTGGGTTGGACCGGCCGACCTCCGGCACCATCGAAGTGGGTGGGGCTGACCTGGCCAGGCTCGGCGAAGCGGGCCTGGCCAGGTTTCGGCGGGACCGCATCGGTTTCATCTTTCAGTTCTTCCATCTCCTCCCGAACATGACCGCTCTCGAGAACATCCTCATTCCCGCTCAGCTGAAGGGCGATGTCGTGCCAGGGCGTGCGAATGATCTCTTGGACAAGCTTGGGATCTCTGACGTCGCTGACAAGTACCCCGCGCGCCTCAGCGGCGGCCAGCAGCAGCGCGTCGCGGTTGCGCGAGCCTTGATCAACCACCCGACGCTTCTGCTCGCCGACGAACCCACCGGTGCGCTCGACACGCGAACCGGCGAACAGGTGATGGAGCTGCTGGGCAACCTTCATCGCGACGGGCAGACGATCCTGCTCGTCACGCACGACGCCAAGCTCGCGACGCGACACGCGGCCCGGGTCATCAGCGTGATGGACGGCAAGATCGTCGACGACGCGCGGCTCGAAAGCCCCGAGCGGACTCCCTCCGAGGTGATCCGCGTTCGCAGCCAGGAGACTTCCAGATGAACGCGATCCTGGTGAAGGCTACGCGCGATCTGCGCCGGCGCCGGCTGCAGGCGGCGGTGATCTTCATCACCACTCTGCTCGCGAGCACGACGGCCACGATGGCTTTGATGCTCATCTCGCAGCCGGGAGACCCGTACACGGTGGCGTTCGCGGCGCAGAAGGGCGCTCACCTTCAGGTCGGCTTCGACAGCAAGCTCGATCCGGGCACGCTCGCCGCCACGCCGTCGCTGATCGGGGCCGCGGCTCACGGCGGTCCCTATCGCTCGAGCGTCATGCAGTTTGAGTCGGGCGGGCACAAGTACGTCGTCACCGCCATGGGGCGCGACAACCCGGGCGGCGACGTGGAGCAGCTCAGAATCGTTGCCGGCCACTGGCCGGCCGGCGACCACGAAATCGCATTGACGCAGTCTTTTGCCAACCTCAACCACGTCTCGATCGGCGACACGCTAAAGGTCGTGAGCGTTCCGCAGCAGCCGGTCCTGACGGTGGCCGCCGAGGTGGTCGATATCGATGAGGTGCGCGCAGACGTCGGGGGCCAGAACGCATGGGTCCTGGCCTCGGCCATCGGATCTGTCACCACCCAGGACAAGTCCTTCACCGCGATGAACTACCGCTTTGCGAGCGATCCGACGAACGCGCAGCTGCAGGCGGCGATGGACAAGCTGCGCGCCTCGCTCCCGCCGGGCGCGGTCACCAACTCGACCAGCTACACGCTGATCCGCAGCGTCTTCAACGTCCCGACCCAGGTCCTCACCGGCGTCCTGGTCGCGTTCAGCGTCCTGGCGCTGGCGGCGACGGCCGCGATCGTGGCCAACCTGGTGAGTGGAATAGTCATGTCTTCTTATCGCGAGATCGGGATCATGAAGGCGGTCGGCTTCACGCCACTGCAGGTGGTGGGCGTGTTCCTGCTCCAAGTCCTCGGTCCCGCGGCCGCGGCCTGTGTCGCCGGCATCCCCGCCGGCACGCTCCTCAGCCAGCCGCTGCTGTCGAACAGCTCGCAGGCTATCGGCCTCGCATACCAGCCAACCTACTCGCCGGCGCTCGGCCTCCTTGCGCTGGCCGGCGCGCTGCTCGTTGTTGCCGTTGCGGCACTGGTGCCCGCGTTACGTGCCGGCCTGCTGAAGCCCGCTGTCGTGGTCGCCAACGCCACCGCCCCCCGCGGCCACAGCGGTCGCTGGCTTCGCCGCCTTGCCTCGCGTGCCGGACTTCCACGTCCCGTCGTACTCGGTCTCGGCGACGCCGCGGCTCGCCCGCTGCGTGCCATCCTGACCGTCGTCGCCATCTTCGTGGGCGTTTCCACTCTCATCGTTGCTTTGGGAGAAACGCGCGGCTTTGCGTCGATCTACAGCTACGAGGGACACATCGGAAGCGTTGACGTCGCCATCACCAAGAGCCCCGCCCTTTCTGACGTCGACGCGATGCGGCTCATCGAGTCGCAGCCCGAGACCGAGCGCGTGGTGGCGAGGACGACCGACAGCATCACGGTTCCGGGGATTGCCGATCCGGTTTTCTCGACGATCTTCCGCGGCGAATCGGCGAAGCTCGGCTACCTGCTCACAGCCGGCCGCTGGATCAACGGCCCAGGCGAGGTGGTGGCGCCTCGCGGGCTCGTCGAGGACGCCGGCCTCAAGATGGGAGACACGTTTGACGCGACATTTCGCGGCGCGACCCTGAAGCTCCGCATCGTCGGCGAGGTCTATGACGTCATCTCCGGTCCGGGCGGCCACGAGCTGATGCTCGATTGGTCGACGATCACACCGGTTGTCCCCGAGGTCAGCCCGTCCGGCTACATGGTCGCCCTGAAGCCCGGTTCAAACATCGGCGCATACGTGAGGCGTCTGGCCGCGGCGCAGCCTGATCTGCTCGACGTCCAGGCCGCGAACACGGGCAACACGGGATTTTTCGCGACGATCAACGCCGTCCTGTTCGCCATCGCGCTGGTAATCGCGCTG
>DASXNH010000256.1:0-22068 GCA_036495195.1 Candidatus Dormiibacterota bacterium | reverse complement strand
CCATCCGTTCACGCGGCCCTTCGAGGACGACATGGCGTTTGTCGAGGAGCGCCCCTATGACGTTCGCGCTCATGCGTACGACATCGTTCTCAACGGTTACGAGCTCGGAGGTGGAAGCCTTCGCATCTACGACCCGGCGATGCAGGAGAGGGTTTTCCAGCTGTTGGGCATGCCCCTGGAGCTCATCCGCGATCGATTCGGGACGCTCCTGCGCGCGTTCACATATGGCGTGCCGCCGCATGGCGGCATCGCCCCCGGGATCGACCGCGTTGTCATGATGCTTGGAGGCACCGACAACATTCGAGACGTCGTGGCATTTCCAAAGACGCAATCGATGTCAGACCTGATGCTGGGAGCGCCTTCTGAGGTCGATCCCTCGCAGCTCGAGGAGATCCACATTCGTGTCATCCCACCCTCGAAGCCCAACTCGTAGTATTGGTTGGCTCCCGATGGGTTGCGGGCGATGTGCGCGTTGCCCAATAGACAGCATTTAGGGACCTCGGAGTCCGGTCGCCGACCAAAAGCCCGCTTGACGGGACTTGGAGAGCCAAGGCAGGGGACCCACCTGAGCTCGCTCAGGACAACCCACCCCCGTGGCCCGGAGGGAGCGCTTTCGCCGCGCTCCCAGAAGGGCGCCCTTTAAGTGCAGCTCGTAAAGCTGGTCCCGCCAGGCGTCATCGTCGGCGTCCTCGCGGTCCTGATCTTCTCCCTGATCTTCTACGGGCTGCTGCCCTACCGACGCCGCGCCTATGTCCCGATTCTCGTCGTCACTGCTGCGGGTTTTGCGCTCGGCCAGCTGTGGGATTTCCTGGGATTGCCATCGCTTCGTCTCGGCCAGGCGAACATGGTTCCCGCCATCCCTTTCGCGATGCTGCTGCAGCCGGCCGCCCGTTTCGTGCCGCGCCCGAGTCGTGAGTCAAAAGAGCCCAACGACTCGAAGGCGGCGGCTCCCCCGCCGGACACGTAAGCGGTTCCGGCCCCGGGGCCGGGACACTTAGTATTGCCTTGATCTGTTTGCCGGCTCCGGTAAGGGGGTATTCACCTGTTGGAGAACTTCATGTGGCTCGCGTTCGGCGCCGCTGCCCTGTTGGTGGCGATTGCCCTGGCAGCCGTGCTGTTTCGGCTGCGCGGGACCCTGGGCGCCGTTGAAGAGCTGCTGGACACTACCAACGAGGAGTTGAAGGAGACCCTGCCCGAGGTGAGACAGACGATCGGCAACGTGAACGACATCACCGCTGGAGTCAATGTTGGGTTGCGCGCGGCGGGGACTGGGGCGTCCTCGGTTGGACATGGCATCAAAGCCGCGGTCCATGGCGTGAAGGTGGCGGGTCAGAGCCTTGTGCGGACTGTATTAGGAGGTTAGGCAATGTCGGATGAGCAGAGCAGTGGTGGGAGCGGAGGCGGAGGCGGCTTCGGATGGTTCATCCTCGGCGGAATCGTCGGGCTGGCCGCCGGTGCGTACATTGCGTCGGGTCCCGGGCGAAGCCAGGTGGACAGCCTGCGCAGCAAGACCATCGAGCTGAGCACCAGCGAGCCCGCCCAGCGCGCCAAGCAGGCTGCGCAGCGCGCACGGGTGGCGGTGACCGATCCAGGAAACCCGGTCGGCAAGGCGATCCAGGATGGCGTGGCCGCGGCGAAGCGCCGCCGCGAAGAGCTGGAAGCCGCCGCCGCCCGCAAGATCGACGCGACGATCAACGGCGAAGACTCCAAGAAGGGATCGAGCGCGTAAGTTGGCCAAGCGCGATCTCGCTGAGCTCAAGATCCCGGCGTCGTCGGACTTCATACCCGTCGCCAAGCGGGTGGCCACGACGCTGGGCAGCCAGCTGGGGCTCAGCCTCGTCGACCTCGACGAGCTGACGATCGCTCTGACGCAGGCCTGCGACAGCGCCATCGAGGCGGCGAACGACCTCGATGGGCATGCGGACCTCAAGCTGACCTACTTCGCAACCAACCGGGCGCTCGTCGTCGACGTGGACCTCGTGCCGGCGGCCGGCCAGGTGCTGCCGGCCCCACGCGTCCATCCTGAGGCGGATGCCGAGCTGCAGAGGCTCGCATACGAGATGATCCGCTGCTTCGTCGACGACTTCCGCCCACTCGTCGAGCCCCGGACGGGGCACGTCCGCTTCCGGATGGTCAAGTACATAGCGGGCTGACAGCGCGTTGGGTTCGAAGCCTCGGCCTTCCCGCGAGGAGCTGCGGGCGCTCCATCGTCGCTACAAAGAGACGACGGATCCAGCGGAGCGCGATCGCATCCGCGCTCAACTGGTCGATGCTTATCACGATTTCGTGTACTTCGTCGCGCGCAAGTTTCAGAATCGCGGCGAGCCGCTGGACGACATCGTGCAGGTCGGCTACCTCGGATTGATCAAGGCGATCGAGCGATTCGACCCGGACCTTGGCTTCGAGTTCACGACGTTCGCGACCCTGACGGTGGCGGGCGAGATCAAACGGCACTTTCGCGACAAAGGAACGGCGATTCGTTTCCCACGCCGGCTGCAGGAGCTGCATCAATCGGTGGTGCGCGTAAACGAAGAGATGAAGAATCAGCTGAATCGCGAACCTACTGTGACGGAGCTCGCCGAACGCCTCGGCGTCACCCCGGAGGACGTGACGGAGGCCATGGAGATGGGGCCCGCCTACATGCCGCTCTCGCTCGATCAGCCTGTGGGATCGGCGGACGGCCAGGAGGGCCGTGCGATCGCCGAGCAAATCGGGACGGCCGACCCCGAGCTCGACCGTGTCGAGATGCGCGACCTGCTTGACCGGGCGATGGTGCACCTGACGCCCCGCGAGCGGGCGATCATGGCGATGCGCTTCTATGAGCAGATGTCTCAATCGGAGATTGCGCGGCGCTTGGGGATCAGCCAGATGCACGTGTCACGCCTTCAGCGCGCCGCGCTGGAGCAGCTGCGGAAGTACGTGCCCCAAGAAGCGTCGTAGGCAAGCATGCCGCTGATCGAGTCGCGCGCCCCATCCGAACCGATTGCGCTGTTCCGCCGCTGGTACCGGGCGGCCGAGCGCGCCGGAGCGCTGCAACCCGAGGCGATGACGCTGGCGACGGCGGGCCCGGGCTGCACCCCGTCGGCGCGCATGGTGCTGTTCAAAGGCATCGAAGATGGCGCCTTCCTCTTTTACTCGAACTACGAAAGCCGCAAGGGACGCGACCTGGCGGCGAATCGAAAGGCCGCGCTCGTCTTCTACTGGTCGGTTACGCGGCATCAGGTCAGGGTCTCAGGCACCGTCCGCCGCGTGAGCCGCGCGGCTTCGCTCGACTACTTTCACAGCCGCCCCCGCGGCGCGCAGCTGTCGGCGCTGGCCTCCAGGCAGAGCCGTGTCGTGGCGTCACGAGCGATGCTCGAGCAGGCCGTGGCCGAGTTGGACGCCAGGTACCCGTCCGCTGTTCCGATGCCGGTCGACTGGGGCGGATACGCGCTGCGTCCGGCCTGGATCGAGTTCTGGGAGAACCGCGCTGACCGGCTCCACGACAGGCTCCGCTACGTTCGGCTGCCGGGGGACCTTTGGCGTTCAGAGCGGCTGGCACCGTAAGCTAGATCGGCCCCGACATGACCGGGAACGAGATTCGCAAACGTTTTCTAGAGCATTTCGCGAGCCGGGAGCATCTGGTCCAACCGAGCGCACCGCTGGTGCCGAGAGGGGACCCGAGCACGCTCTTCATCTCGGCCGGAATGCAACCGCTTCAGCCCTATTACCAGGGCTTTAGCCAGCCACCCGCACCCAGGCTCGCCAGCTGTCAGAAATGTCTGCGCACCGGCGACATCGACGAGGTCGGGAAGACCGACAGGCACAACACGTTCTTCGAGATGCTCGGCAACTTCGCGCCGACCGGCGACTATTTCAAGGAGACCGCGATACCGCTTGCCTGGGAGCTCGTGACCGGCGGATTCGCCATGCCCGCCGACCGGCTTCGGGTGACCATCCACCCGACGGACGACGAGGCCCACGACATCTGGATCAAGACCGGGGTACCGGCTGAGCACGTCACCCGGCTCCAGGACAACTGGTGGGGCCTCGGGCGCGGGCCGTGCGGCCCGGACTCGGAGATCTGGTGGGATCGGGGTCGAGAGGCCGGCTGCGGCCAGGAAGACTGCGTCCCCGACCACTGCGAGCGCTTCACCGAGTTCTGGAACCTGGTGTTCCCTCAGTACGACCAGCGAGGTGCGATCAACGGTACGTCGGGTGAAGCGATTGTGCGAGCGGTGGCGGACGGAAGTCTGGTCCCCCTTGCCCGTCCGGCCATCGACACGGGTATGGGCCTGGAGCGCATCAGCTACATCCTTCAGAGCAAGGCCAACGTTTTCGAATCGGACCTGCTGGCTCCGATCATCGCCAGGATCCGAACCCTGTCGGAAAAGCAGTCGACAGTGTCGGAGCGTGTCGTCGCCGACCACATTCGCGCTGCGTGCTTTGTGATGTTGGAGCGCATCACGCCGAGCAACGAGGGACGTGGCTACGTGCTGCGCCGTCTCATCCGGCGCGCGACAGTCCATGCCCGTCGGTTGAACCTACGCTCGCAGCTTGGCGCCCTCGTCGACGAGGTGGTCAAGGCGATGGAGGTGCCATATCCCGAGCTGCGCGAACAACAGGCGTCGATCCGCGATGGCATCAACTCAGAAGAAGAGAGATTTCAGCGGACGGTCGAGCAGGGCATGGAGCTGTTCGAGCGGATCGTGTCCAAGCACGGAAAGATCATTCCCGGCGCCGACGCATTCAAGCTGCATGACACCTTCGGCTTTCCTTTTGACCTGACCCGCGAGCTCGCCGAAGAGCGAGGCATACAGGTCGACGACGATGGGTTCCGCGCGGCGATGGCGAAGCAGCGCGAACGTTCACGCGCCCAGGGCACACCCAGCATCGCAGCGGTCAAGGACCTGCCGAAGTCCAACTTCACCGGTTATGACGAGCTCGCGACCGACAGCGAAGTCACTGCCCTACGCAAGGACGGCGTGGCGGCAGAGGTCGCGACGGAAGGCGATGCCGTCGAAGTGTTCTTGGAGCGCTCTCCTTTCTACGCGGAGTCCGGCGGGCAGGTCGGCGACACCGGGACGATCGTGACTCCGTCTGGCCGCGTGCAGGTCGAGGACACCCAGAAGCCGGCAGAAGGCGTCATCGCGCACATCGGCACCGTGGTCATGGGCGAGATCCTGGTGGGCGAGAAAGCGACAGCTGCGGTCGATGCGGTGCGCAGGCATCAGATCGCGCGCCATCACTCGGCGACGCACCTTCTGCACAAGGCGCTGCGCGAGATCATCGGCGAGCAGGTCGTCCAGAGGGGATCCTGGGTGGGTCCTGATCACACGACGTTTGACATCCCGCTCAATCGCGCGATCACCAAGGACGAGCTGGCCCGCATCAACCGGCGCGTCATGGAAAAGGTGCGCGAGGCATTGCCGTTCCACGAGCAGCAGCTTCCGTACAAGGAGGCGGTTGCGCAAGGTGCGATGCACCTGTTCGAGGAGAAGTACGGCGACGTCGTGCGTGTCGTGTGCTTCGGCGATTGGACATGTGAGCTCTGTGGAGGCACTCATGTCACGAACAGCTCCGACATCGGAACGGCGGTGATCGTCTCCGAAACCAGCATCGGTTCCGGCCTGCGCCGTATCGACATGGTCGTCGGCGACGCCGCCGACGAGCTGGTTCGGCGAGACCTCGATCTGCTGTCCGAGCTGGCGCGATCGTTCAACGCAAGCCCTGAACAGCTGCCCGAGCGCATCAGGGCATTGCGGAGCCAGCTCAAGGAGATCGAGAAGGAGCGCGACAAGCTCCGGGACCAGGTTCGAAGTGCCCGCGTGGCCGGGGGAGATGGAACACGCGCAGGCACCACCATCAAGCACGGCCGGGTGGACTATGTGACCCAAACCGTCGACGCCTCTAACCTTGACGAGTTGAAAGCCTATGCAGATCGCTATCTCGAGATCGTGAAGTCCGGCATCGTAACCGTTGTCGGCGGCGGCATGTTTGTCATCAAGGTGTCGAATGATCTTGCCGCCCAATACGATGCAAACACGCTCAAGTCCCTTTTTGGGACGGGCGGCGGGCGTCCACACCTGGTCAGCGGCAAGCTCACCGTGTCGCCGGAAGAGGCTTTCAAGAGCCTCGACGAGGCCCTGCGGTGACCAAGTTCAAGTTCCTGCGCAAGCGGAGCGAGTACTACAAGCACTTCACAGTGCTGGACATCGGCACGGACCTCATCAAGGTCCTGGTCGTCCGCCGCGAGGGCGCGGACGGCGAGGTTCTCGGCGTCGGCCGAGAGCCACAGGCGCCCGCCGCCATGTCTGGCGGCGCCATCGCCGACCTGGAGTCGGTCATTCAGTCATCCAACCGCGCGCTCGAAGCCGCGGAGGACATGGCCAAGACCGTTCCGGGGCAGGTGATCGTCGGCATCGCCGGCGAGCTGATCAAGGGCTTCTCGTCGACCATCGCCTATCCTCGGGAGAACTCCAAATCACGGGTCAGGTCCGCCGAGATCTCGACCATGCTCCAGATGGTGCAGCGCCGCGCCCTGCGCGAGGCACAGCACCTGCTCGAGCTCGAGCGAAGCTATGGCCAGCTGGAGGCGCGCCTGGTCCACTCATCGATCACCAACGTTCGCGTCGACGGGTACCCGGTGACCAACCCTGTCGGCTTCACCGGCAAGAACCTCGAGGTCACTGTTTTCAACACCTTCGCGCCGATGACCCACATCAACGCCATCGACACGGTCGTGCGCGAGCTCGACCTCGAGCTGGCGGGGGCCGTCGCCCAGCCGTATGCGCTTGCAAGAGCTTGCGCCAGCGAGGAGACGTGGGCCGAGGGTGGCATCTTCATCGACATCGGCGGCGGGACGACTGACGTGGCGCTCATCCGCGATGGCGGCGTCGAGGGAACGCGCATGTTCAACCTTGGCGGCCGCGCATTCACTCGCCGTCTCGCCCTCGCTTTCGGGCTCAGCTACGAAGAGGCCGAGGCGCGCAAGCTCCGACACTCCGAAGGTCTTCTGTCGGCCGAGCAGCATCGCCAGGTTTCCGAGCTGCTGAGCGCCGATGCGGAGGTGCTGCTCCAGGGTCTCGCGCTCAGCGTCAAAGAGCTCTCGCGTGGCGAGCGGCTCCCGACAAGCATCTACCTCTGCGGCGGCGGCAGCCTCCTGCCGGAGCTGACGCTCGAGATGGTCAAGAACAATTGGACCGCCGGCCTGCCATTCCCCAAAGAGCCGCGCATCAGGCACCTCGTTCCGCCTGACGTGCGGAATGTGACCGATTCGACGGGACAGCTTTCGAGCCCCCAGGACATTGCCCCGATGGGCCTCGCCAACCATGCGCTGCGGACCGAGGCGGAGGAGCGTGACAACGTAAACACAGTCATGCGGCGCGTCCTAAGCGCTATAAAGGTTTGAGCGGTCCTCTCCAGGAGAACCATTAACGCCATGGCAGCGAACCCCATTTACGTTGAAACAGAGGAAGAGATTCCCGAGCTCGTAGAACGCCTGCGCCGCTACGACGGCAAGGACACGATGCTCGTTCTGCCCATCCGATCGCGTATCGGGCAAAGCCGGTTCAACTTCCAGCTGCTGCGGAATTACGCCGCCGGTATGGGCAAGCGGGTCACCGTGGTCTGCGATGACCCGGCAGTCCAGAAGATGGCTTCGGAGAGCGGCTTCGCGGTATTCGGAGCGGTCGGCGCGCAGGGCGAAGGCATCCCTTCCGCGCCTGAGACAGAGCTTCCGGTTCCCCACTGGTGGCAACGTGATCGCGACGAGGCCTCGACCCACATCGGCATCGCGGCGCCGACGAGGCTGATCACCAGGAGGGCGACTGAGCTGCGGCCCGGCCGATTCGTTCTCTATGTGGCCGCGGCGATCCTTCTGGCGATGGGCTTGTTCGCCACCGTCGTCTACGTGCCTTCCGCATCCGTAACGCTGCTGGCTTCGGCCCAGCCCTTCTCCCAAAAGGCGGTTGAGATCCAGGCTCAGCCAGGCAAGCCACCGATTCGAGTCCGGCCGGTCACCATCACGCGCTCCGTATCTCAGGGCTTCAAGACGACTGGCTCGATCCGCGTTCTGCTGGCTCCCGCGACCGGGCAGGTCGTTTACACGAACAACGAGAACCCGCCCCATTGCCCGGGGCAGTATTGCGGCTCACCCGGGTTGATCCTGAGTCCCGGTCAGCGCTTGATGAACACCAACGGCATCGAATTCGCACAATCCTCCAGGGGCGTCCTGGTCCCGTGGAATGGATCGGCTCTCTCGAATGTGATTGCAACCACTCGGGGTGCCGCGGGCAATGTTGGCTCCAACACCATCACCACCATTGAGAACAACTCCCACGACATCTCGGTGACGAATCCGCAAGCCACGGGTGGCGGGGCTGACGCGCAGAACACCCCGACTGAGACGGTCGCCGACTTTGACGCGGCTCGTGCCGTTCTCGAGCAGGAGCTCCGGCAGTCGATCGCCCAACAGATCGCGGCCGCCAAGAAAGGGGGGGAAACCCTGAGCGATACGCTGATCTATGCAGCGCCCCAATTCAGCACCGACCACCAGCCGGGCGACAAGGTTGCGGCCTTCAACGCCACCATGTCGCTGCAGGGAGAGGGCGACTTTTACGTCGACGCCGATGTGCACAAGGCGTTTCAGAACTACCTCGCACAGCGAATCCCCAACAACCAGCAGCTCCTCACTGACGCCCCCGTTCAGGTTGACTACCGAATCCTCAGCGCGACCAAAGGCGGCCTGCTCGTGTTCGTCGGAGATGCAGCCGCATTCGTAGCCCCCAAGCTCGACATGGACAAGATTCGTGCCCAGATCGTCGGCAGACCCTTGGCCCAGGCGAGGTTCTACCTGCAGGGCTTGAATGTCCGGTCGGTCAGCATCAAGGAGCAGCCCCTGGCCCTGCCGCTGATGCCCCTACTGGCTGGGCGCATCTCGATCCACTACGTCGTCGACCAGGGTGCACAGCCGGCCCTGCCACCAACGGGCTGATCAAGGGACGGGTGCGGATTCTAGCCATTGATCCCGGGTCGAAGCGCGTCGGCATCGCGTTGAGCGACCCGACGGCGACCATCGCTCAGGCCTTGACCACAATGCCTGCGGAGCCGGCGGCCACGCTGCCGGCGCGCATCGCCAAGGTCGCCCGCGAAAACGAGGCGGCCCGAATCGTGGTCGGCCTGCCGAAGCGGCTGGACGGTTCGCGCGGCCCTGAGGCCAAGGCGGCGCAACGGCTGGCCGACGCCATTCGGGTTGAATCGGGCCTTCCGGTGGAGATGGTCGACGAGCGATTGACAACCGTGGCCGCGGAACGCTCGTTGATCGCGGACGGTGTGCGGCGCGAGAAGAGGCGCCTCAGCGTGGACCGCGTCGCCGCGACCTTGATGCTTCAGGCCCACCTGGACCGCCGCCATGCCGGCTGAGCCACACGAGGGTGGCGAACCCGCCAAGCCAATCACGCTCATCGACGAGACGGGTCGCGAGCGGCAGTTTCAGCTGCACGATGCCTTCGACCACGATGGTGGCGCTTACTACCTGGTCGAGAACATCGACGACCCGTCCCAGGTTTTGCTCTTGCGCGAGGTGGACGGCGCGCTGGAGACAGTCGAAGGCGATGAGTTCCAGCAGGTGATCGCCGCGCTCGAAAAGGACCAGGTCGAGTGAAGAGGTTTGTGGCGGCCCTCGTCATGATCGCGGTTCTCGGCTTTGGCACCTCCCGTGGCTACGACTGGTGGAACTACAACGTGAACACCCCTGAGTCCTCCGCCAGTGAGCCCGTCGTGTTCCACATCGACTCGGGCGAGCTTCCGAGCGCGGTGGCCGACGACCTGGTCGCGCAGCGCCTCATCCGGGACAAGAATGCCTTCGACCTGTACCTCAGGCTCACCGGAGCCGGTGGAAACTTCCAGGCCGGTGCGTTTCAGCTCAACCGGAACATGACCATGGTCCAGATCGTCGATGCGCTCCAACATGGCAGGTCGAACCAGGTGACGGTGACGATCCCAGAAGGCTTTCCGCTTCGCGAACAGGCCAAGTACGTGGAGCGATCCGGGCTTGGCAAGGCCTCCGACTACCTGACGATGGCCGCTGAGCCTGCGTGGGCGTCCTCTTACGACTTCCTCTCATCGCGGCCCGCGAAAGCGAAGCCGCCCCTGGAGGGCTACCTGTTCCCCGACACGTATTCCGTCGACCCGGGAGACGTCCGCGGCCTGATCAAAGCTCAGCTCATTCAGTTCGGCACGGTCTTCAGCCCCGCGCTGCGAGCCGAGATCGCCAAGGCCACCGCAAGCCGTCCGGCGGAGACCATCGAGGCGATCGTCATCCTGGCCTCGATGGTGGACCGCGAGGCCAACACGAGCACCGACCGCGGCAAGGTCTGCAGCGTGTACTACAACCGCCTCAGGCAGAACATCGCGCTCGGAGTCGACGCGACTCTGCTGTATGCGCTGGGGCGTTTGACGCCAGAGCCCACGTTTGCGGAGCTCAAGCTCAACTCCCCCTTCAACACCCGCAACCACACCGGCCTGCCGCCTGGCCCGATCGGCAACCCCGGCAGGGCCGCCATCCTCTCCTGCATCAACCCGCCGAAGACGAATCTTCTCTTTTACTTCACGGACCGAAAGGGTGTGACCCACTTCGAGACGAACCAGCAGGATTTCGACCGGGACATAGCGACCTACGGTCTGAGCGGAAGCTGAAGGTCTACCTCCTCGGTCACGGGATTGCCTATTCGCGCAGTCCCGCCATGCAGAACGCCGCCTTCGAAGCCCTCGGTATGGACTGGACGTATGAGCTCCTCGATGTGAGCCCAGCCGACCTACAGGCCGCGGTCGAAAGACTCAGAGCGCCCGATGTGGCCGGCGGGAACGTGACCATCCCTCACAAGCAGGCAGTGATCGAACGACTCGACGGCGTCGACGCCGATGCCTTGCGAGCGCATGCGGTCAACACGATTGCCCGCGTTGGCGAGCGACTGGTCGGATCCAACACAGACGTGGCCGGCGTACGAGCGGCGATCGGCGAGGTGGCCCTCGAGCCCAGGGGCGCCAACGTCGTGATCCTCGGCGGTGGGGGGTCGGCTCGGGCGGCGGCGGTCGCGCTCGCTGGCGCGCACCTCACCTTCGTCTCCAGGCATCCCGAGGAGGACGACCTACCCGGCGCGGTCATCGGCTGGAGCGATCCAGCGCTGCCAGGCCTGACGCGCTCCGCTGACCTGCTGTTGAACGCGACGCCCCTGGGTCGAAAGGAGGAGATGCCGGTCCGTCCAGCCGCGCTGCCACAGCGTGGTGCGGTGATCGATCTCGTCTACGTGGCCGGGGGGACGCCGCTGGTCCGCAAGGCGCGCTCGCTGGGCCTTCGAACCGCCGACGGATGGGGCGTTCTCCTGGCGCAGGGGGCCGCCGCCTTCGAAGTGTGGACAGGAAAGGCCGCGCCCCTGGCCGCCATGCGCCAAACTTTGGCGCCGTGAACCAACTTCTGCTGACCGCCGGATGGGCGATCGTCGGCGCGGCTGCCGGCTGGCTCGTGCGATGGGGCTCGGTACGCCTGGCCATCCTCGAGGAGCTCGAGCCAGGTCACCGGCGCTGGCAGGTATTCGGCCCGCCGGTGCTTACGGCAGTCCTCTTCGGCGTCTTCGCCTTCCACTTCGGCATGGGCCCGACGCTGCTGCTGCGAAGCGTGTTCATTCTGGTGCTGGTGCAGGTGATCTTCTTCGACTTCGAGCACCGCCTGATCCTCGATCGGGTGATGTTTCCGGCCATGGCGCTCGCCCTGCTGGTCAGCCTGTTCGGCCATCCCTGGTGGGCCGGCGTCGCGACGGGAGTGGGCGCCGGACTCCTGTTCCTCCTCCTGGCGGTGGGGGGTTCGGCTCTTCTGAAGGCGGAGGCCATGGGCTTTGGCGACGTCAAGCTCGTGATTTTCATCGGCATTCTGCTGGGTCCCCTGCCCACCATCCAGGCGCTCTTCTACGGCGTCTTCCTGGCGGGCGTTGTCTCGATCGGGATGATCGTGTGGCAACGCTCGATGAAGGGCACCCTCGCATATGGCCCGTTCCTGGCGGCGGGCGCCACCATCGTCCTTTATCTGCTGCCCTGAAGCGAATTGGGCTTGAAACCGTCTGGTTCCCTCTCATACGTGACAATAGGCGCCGATGACTAGTCAACTTCTGCCGGGCGAGAACCTCATCCTCAAGGACCACCCGCACTGGATCGTCGTGGTGAGGTCACTGGCGGTGCCGGTCATCCTCCTGATCGTGGCTGTGGTCGTAGACATCACGGCCGGCAATACCGGCATCGCAAACTTCCAGCTCTTCGTCACGTTGGCGGCCATCGCCATCGCGCTCCTGTGGCTCATCGTGGTGTGGATCCGCTGGCAGTCAACCTCGTACACGCTGACCGATCAGCGCATCAAGATCGAGAGCGGGGTGTTCGGCCGCCAGTCGAAGATGATCCCAATCGACAGGGTCCAGGACTGCACCACCAGGCAATCGCTCATCGGCAGGATGCTTGGGTACGGCCGCGTCGAGGTCGATGCCGCTGGGGCGCAGGGAGCGGAGGTGCTGGATCATCTACCCAACCCGGGGGTGTTTCGTGACCAGGTGTTCGTCCAGTCGGAACGGCGGCGAACGGGTGCTCCTCCTTCAGTCCAGCCACACACCAGCGGCGTCTGAAGCCACCACTGGCGATTATCGGTTTCATGGGCTGCGGTAAATCCGTGGTCGGAGTCCTTGTCGCCCAGCGAGCGGGCGCGCCTTTTCATGACCTCGATTTCGTCATCGAAAATGAGGCCGGGATGTCCATCAACGACATCTTCACGACCAAAGGCGAGGCTGCGTTTCGAGCGTTGGAGTCGCGACTCCTGCCCGACTTGTTGCAACCGGGCGCTGTCGTGGCCCTGGGCGGCGGCGCGCCGATCGATGACGCGAACTGGAAGATCATCGTCGAGCGATCGACCACGGTCTTCATCGACTGTGGCTTCGACACGATCTGGGAACGAATCAAGGACACGTCCAACCGGCCGTTGCTGGCGAGCCGGTCGCGGGACGAGCTCGAGGCGTTATTGACAGCGCGGCGGGCTCGCTACCTGGAAGCCGTCCATCGCGTCGATGGGAACCAGCCGGAGGACGTTGTCGCAGAGGACATCCTGAAGCTTTGGTCCGACTGATAATCGAGGCGCCGGCAGGCAGCTACCCGGTGGTGATCGGGAGCAATCTCAATCGCGAGCTTCGCAGCGCGGTCGCGCGACTCGACGCAACGGCCGCTCCGATAGTCACCGACGCAAACGTCCTGCCGTGGGCCAAAAAAGTCGCGAAGACGATCAAGCGCGCCGGCGTGAAATCGCCGATCCATGTGATCCCACCCGGCGAGCGCTCGAAGTCGATGTCCGCACTGAGCGATCTCCTCGCCTTTCTCGAGCGCCAGAGGGTGGACAGGGGCGGCAGCGTCATCGCCGTTGGAGGAGGGACCGTCGGCGACCTCGCCGGGTTCGGTGCCGCTGTCTGGCAGCGCGGCATCCGGGTGGTCCAGGTCCCGACGACCCTGCTGGCGATGGTGGACTCGAGCATCGGCGGCAAGACTGGCGTCAACGGGCGGCGGTCGAAAAACGCGATCGGCGCCTTCTGGCAGCCGGCTGCGGTCGTCGCCGACCTTGCGTTCCTCGAAACGCTGCCCCCTGTCAACTACAGGGAAGCGTTCGCCGAGGTTGTAAAGTACGCCGTTGCCATGGATCGCGGCCTGTACGAGGTGCTGTTGAAGAATCACGACCGCCTTGTCGCCGGCGACCGGGCGGCGCTCGAGAAGGTCGTCTTCCAGTGCGTAATGGCGAAGGCGCTGGTGGTCGCGAAGGATGAGCGAGAGGCTGGGCCGCGCGCGATCCTCAACTACGGCCATACCGCCGGCCACGCACTCGAGGCCGCGAGCGGGTTTCGGATCTCGCACGGCCGGGCGGTGGCTTTTGGCATGCGGGTGGCGGCCAGGATCGCGTTTTCCATGGACCTGTGCACCAAGCGATTCGTGGAGGCACAGGACGCGATGCTGACGGCGTATGGCCTGCCGGATCGACCTCCCCGAGTGGCGCTGGCCAAGGTTCTTGCCGCCATCCCAAGGGACAAGAAGGCGCGACGCGGAAAGGTGGCGTGGGTCTTGCCGAGACGGCTTGGGCACGCCGAGACGGGCCATGAGGTGCCTGTGGCGATCGTCAGCCGCGTGCTGGGTAAGGCGCTGGCGTGAAGCGCATTGTCGTCGTCAATGGCCCGAACCTGAACCTGCTCGGCAAGCGGGAGCCTCACATCTACGGCACGCGTTCGCACGCCGATCTGGTCAGGACCTTGCGCACGAAGGCCCGCAAGCTCGGGGTCGAGGCCAGCGTCTTTCAGAGCAACCACGAGGGGGGGCTGATCGACTTCCTGCAGAAGGAGGCGCCCGGCTCGCTCGGCATCGTGATCAACCCGGGCGCGCTGTCGCACTATTCGCTCGCGCTCTTCGACTGCCTGCAAGCGCTGGCTGTGCCGACGGTGGAAGTGCACCTGTCCAACATCCATGCGCGTGAAGAGTTCCGCTCCAAAAGCGTCACCGCCCGCGCGGCCAGGGGCGTCATCACGGGCCTGGGTTTCACGGGGTATCTCCTCGCGATGGACTATCTCGCCGACCAGAAGTGATCTCGACCAATGACTTCCGAAACGGGACCATGTTCGAGATGGATGGGCAGCTGCTCAGCGTCGTCAGCGTCGAGCACATCAAGCTCGCTCGGGCCGGCGCCGTCATCAAAGCCAAGCTTCGCAACCTTTTGACGGGCTCGATCTTCGAGCAGAGCTTTCGCAGCGGTGACAAGTACAAGACGGTCCGCATCGACAAGAAGGAAGCCACCTATCTGTATGGCGACGGCAGCCACCACTACTTCATGGACACCCAGACCTATGACCAGGTGGCCGTCGACGAGGAGATGATCGAAGGCGTGCTGCCGTTTCTCAAGGAGGGCAGCCCGGCATACCTGCTGCGCTACGAAGACAAGCTCATTGGCGTGGAGCTGCCCATCAACGTGGAGCTCAAGGTGGTGGACACCGATCCCGGCTTCAAGGGCGACACGGTGTCGGGGGCGACCAAGCCGGCGAAGCTGGAAACCGGTGCCAAGATCCAGGTGCCGCTGTTCATACAGCCAGGCGACGTAATCAGAGTTGACACGAGAACCGGCACTTACATGGAGCGCGCCTAACTCCTTCGAGTTCCGGGCTCGGCTGGTAGCATGCCGCTGATGGGATCGAACGGAAGCCACGGCGCGGTGCGCGTGGCCAATGAGGTGATTGCCAGCATTGCCGCCCTGGCCGCGTGCGAGGTCGAGGGCGTCGCCGGCATGGACGAGACGGCCGCCCGCCACTTTGGCGACTGGGTGCGCCGCCAGACCGCGCACCGCGGCGTCCGTGTACAGGTCGAGGCGGACCGCTCGATCCACCTTGAGATCTTCATCACAGTCGATTCGGAAGGCAAGCTGGCCGAGGTCGCCAGCGCCGTCCAGGCCAACGTCGTGGAAGCGACGGAGCGGATGCTGGGGCTGGAAGTGGGGGAGGTCAACGTCTTCGTCTCGAGCGTCGCGTTCGCCCAGTAGGGGATTGGGTAAGCGCCACCAGGCCAGGGAGCTCGCGCTCAAGGTCCTGTTTCAGCTGGAGAGCTCGGATGACGATCCCGACGAGGTGTTGCGCTACCACGCAGGGGAAGGAGCCGCCACCAGTGACGTCGCCCATTTCGCCACGCAGCTCGTGCGCGGCGTGATCGCGAATCGCGAGAAGCTCGACGCGGTCCTGTCAGCCACCTCGGAGAACTGGAAGATCGAGCAGATGGCCAAGGTAGACCGCATCGTCCTTCGTATCGCCGTGTACGAGATCACGATTGACCGGCACGTGCCGACCAAGGCCGCCATCAATGAGTCGATCGAGCTGGCCAAGACCTTCTCGGGCGAGGAGGCCGCTCGCTTCGTGAACGGCATCCTGGGCAAGGTGGCGGCAGGCGTCACATGAGCTCATCAGAGCAACTTCCCTTTCCCGAACCAGGAGAGGAGATTCAAACGCTCACCTTCGAGACGCTGCTGGCGCGCCTCGAAAGCAACATCGCGCTGCTGGCGGAGGGCGCTGCGCCGCTGGACCAGCTGGTTGCCGCCCATCAGCAGGCCGCCGGCCTCCTGTCGGAGGCAGCGCTTCGCCTGGAGTCGTTGAAGGCGCGCGCGGATGAGCTCGTCGTCGCACTCAGGACATGACATACCTGCTCGCGCCGCTCATCGCATGGACGATCGCCCAGACCGCCAAGGTCATCCTGTACTCGGTTCGCGCTCGGCGGCTGAACCTGCGGGTGCTGGCCGTGACCGGCGGGATGCCCAGCAGCCACAGCGCGATCGTGATGGGCTTGACGACTGCGGTCGGTAAACATGCGGGGGTCAATTCCGCTGCGTTCGCAATCGCGCTTATCTTCTCGTTCGTGGTGATGTACGACGCGGCGGGCCTCCGCCGCGCCGCCGGCCGCCAAGCTGCGATTCTCAACCGATTGGTCGAGGACCTGGTTCACATGCGCGGCGTGCAGGAGCAGAAGCTTCGCGAGCTGTTGGGTCACACGCCGGTGGAGGTGCTCGTCGGTGCTGTGCTCGGCGTGGCGGCCGGGCTCATCCTTTAACCGTGCCGCGCCTGGACGTCCTTGTGACCAGAAGCGGCCTGGCCGAGTCGAGGGAGCGCGCGCAGGCGCTGATCATCGCCGGCAAGGTTCGCGTCGCGGGCGAGACGGTCCGGCGCCCGGACCGCTCGGTCAACGACGATGCCGCCATCTCGGTTGAGGAGGGGCCGGCCTACGCAAGCCGGGGCGCGTTGAAGCTCGGGCCCGCGCTCGCGACATTCGGCGTCGACCCGGCCGGTTTGGTCTGCGCCGACATCGGGGCTTCGACCGGAGGGTTCACCGATGTGCTGTTGCGTCGCGGGGCCGCGAAGGTTTACGCGATCGATGTCGGCAGGGGCTTGCTGCACTGGCGCCTGCGACAGGATCCTCGGGTCGTGGTGATCGAGCGCGTCAACGCGCGGGAGCTGGAGGAGTTCGCGGAGCCGGTGAGCCTCATCGTCATCGACGTCTCCTTCATCGGCCTTGAGAAGGTGCTGCCGGCCATGCGCCACGCGGCGCCCGAGGCTGAGGCCGTGGTGCTGTTCAAGCCGCAGTTTCAGGTGGGTCGCCAGGAGGTTGGGAAGGGAGGCATCGTCAGGGACCAGGGCATCATCGATTCGGCCATCGTCACCTTCCGTGCCTGGTGCCAGGCCAACGGGTACGCGGTAAAAGCCCAGGCCCCATCCGAGCTGCTGGGAATGGACGGCAACCAGGAGATCTTCCTGGACCTGGTCCCTCTGTGAGCCCCTCCACGGCCCGCCGCCCGGTTGCGGCTGCGAACAAGGTTTGTATCCTTCGCGCACCTCACGCCGACAGGTCCGTGATCGCCGCGACGATCAATGCTCTGAAGGCTCGAAAGGTCGGTTGGTGGGAGGCCGATCGGGACGGCCCTCAAAGCGCGGTCACCGCTCAGCTGAAGGACACGACCCTGATGGTGACCCTCGGAGGGGACGGGACCTTCCTCGCTGGTGCGCGGCTGGCGGCGCCGCGCGGCGTCCCGATCCTGGGCGTCAACCTCGGCCGCCTCGGCTTTCTGACCGAGATCGATGCTTACGAGATCGCCGACGGGCTGGCTCGATACTTCAAAGGCGCCTACAGAATCGAAGAGCGAACGATCCTGCAGGTGACGTTGCGACGCGGCAGCAAAGACCTGGTCCGCGCCATCGGCCTCAACGAGGTGGTCGTGAACCGTGCCGGCGACGCTCGCATGCTCCGGGTCGAGATCGACGTGGCCGGCCAGGCGGTCGGCGTCATCGATGCCGATGGCGTCATGGTCGCAACCGCGACCGGCTCGACCGCTTACGCGCTCGCGAGCGGCGGGCCCATCCTGGAGCCCACCCTGCGCGATCTCGTGGTCGTGCCGATGAACCCTTTTGCGCTGACCGTGCGGCCAATCGTGTTTCCTCCGGGCCAGGACATCAGCCTGGCCGTCGTGCGGGGGCCCGCCGAGATGCGAGTCGATGGCGCCCGCAAGAGCAGCGCGGTCGAGACCGGGGACACCTTGCGGTGCGGCTCTCATCCCCGGCGCTTGAAGGTGGTTCGGTTCAGCCCGCCGGAAGCGTTTTATCGCCGATTGGGCGAGAAGCTTGGTTGGGGGCGCCCCCTAGTTCCGATGAAGTGATGCTGCGCGAGCTCAGAGTCCGCGACCTGGCCCTCGTCGCGGAATCTCGCGTGCGTTTCGGCCCCGGCCTCAACTTGCTCACCGGCGAGACGGGGAGCGGAAAATCGCTGATCGTCGACGCGCTTGGCCTGAGTCTCGGCGATCGCGGCGGTCCCGACCTGGTCCGCCATGGCGCGGACAAGGCGACGATCGAGGGAGTCTTCGATTCGGTGGTCCTGCAGCGGGAGATCGGCAAGCGGAGCTCGGCGCGCATCGATGGCCGGGCAGCCAACCCGGGCCAGCTGCGTGAGCTCGGCCGCGGGCTGGTGGCACTCCACGGGCAGCACGAGCACCATGCGTTGCTCGACTCCGACACGCAGACCGAGCTTCTCGACGGGTACGCCGGCGCCAACGCCCTGCGGGCTGCCGTCGCTGGCGCGCACGCCGCGTGGACAGCGGCCGTGGCAGCGCTGGCCGACCTCGAAAGACTGCGCTCGCGGGGACAGCGTGAGGAGGAATACCTCCGCTGGCAGCTCGAAGAGCTCCGCGCGGCCGATCTCCGGGCTGGCGAGGACGAGGAGCTGACAGCGGAGCGGTCAGCGGTGCGTCACGCCGCCCGCCTCGAGGAGCTCAGCCGCGAGTCAGGCGCGGCGCTTCGCGAGGATGGCGTCGCCCGCGCCGCGGCAGCGCTGTCGTCGGCCGCCGACCTCGACCCGCGACTGCGCGACCACGCGGCTCGCCTGGCGGCCATCGAAAGCGAGGTCGCCGACGTCGCGGACGAGATCCGCCGCTATGGCGAGCTGCTCGACGCGGACCCCGCCAGGCTCGAGGTTCTCGAGTCGCGCCTGGCCGTGATCGACACGATCAAGCGGAAGTACGGAGGGACGCTCGAGGCTGCGATCGCCGAACGCACCAGGCTCGAAAGCCAGCTGGGCGCGACGCAGGATCTCGAGTCGGCGGTGGCGGCGGCCGAGAAGGAATGCGCCGCGCGCGTGAGCGACCTCGGAGGTGCCGCATCGCGCTTGACCAAGGCACGCTCGAGCGGAGGCAAGCGAATGCAGGAAGCCGTGGCCGCCGAGCTGCAGGGCCTTCGTCTTGAGGGCGCGCGGTTCGAGATCGAGCTGCGGGCGCGGCCGGAGATCGGGCCAACCGGTGCCGAGGCGGTGGAGATGATGTTCTCGGCGAACCCGGGCGAGCCGGTCGCGCCGCTGGCGCGCGTGGCTTCCGGTGGCGAGCTGGCGCGGTTGATGCTGGCGATCAAGACGGTGGGGGCCGACGCCGACAAGCTGCCCACCCTGGTGTTCGACGAAGTCGATGCGGGGATCGGCGGTGAGGCAGCGATTCAGGTCGGGTTGCGGTTGAAGGCGCTTGGCGCGAGGCACCAGGTTCTGGTGGTAACTCACCTGGCGCAGATCGCCGCGTTCGCGGACCACCACCTGCTGGTCGAGAAGGTTCCGGGTGAGGATGGACGCAACGTGGTCTCCGTGAGAGAGCTCGCTTCGGATGAGGATCGCGCGAAAGAGCTGGCGCGGATGATGAGCGGGGGCGTCACGCCCAAGGCGATGGCGCGAGGCCACGAGCTGCTGCAGGAAGCCAGGCGCTAGTGCCTCGGTTGTTCTCGGGTCCCGATGACCGCCGCATCAAGCGTGCGCTTTGCATCGTCGCCCACCCGGACGATATCGAGTTCTACTGCGCTGGCGTCGTGCTGATGATGACGGCGCGTGGGGTGGTCGTCGATTTCGTCCTGGCAACGTCGGGTGACAAGGGCGCGCGCGATACTACGAAGTCACGCGCCAAGATGGCGCAGATTCGCGAGCGCGAGCAGGAGCTGGCAGCTCAAGTGATGGGGGTCAAGCGGGTGGCGTTTCTGAGGCATCCGGATGCAGAGCTGGTCGAGAGCCTCGAGCTGCGCCAGGAGCTCGTCGCGGAGATCCGGACATCAAAACCCGATGTTCTCCTGACCTTCGACCCGAACGTGCCCTACAGATTTCATCCCGACCACCGCGTGGTTGGTCGAGTCTCACTTGACGCTGCCTGGCCCAGCGCACGCGACCCGCTCACCTTCCCGAAAGCGGGACCACCGCACGAGACGGCGGAGGCATGGTGCTTCGGCGGGCTCGTGCCGAACCTCGAGGTCGACACAGGCGAGGTGCTCGGCAAGAAGATAGAAGCGCGATTGGCGCATGCCAGCCAAACCAAGAGCCCGGCTTCATTGATACGTCGCTGGCGAGCGATGGCTCGAGTCGAGAAATTCCACCAGGTGAACCTGCGCTAGCCTTACCCGTGTTGGAACCGCCTGCCGCTGCTCCGCGCCTCGACGTCAAGACGAACGTGTTCGAGGGCCCGCTCGAGCTGCTGCTGGCGTTGGTGGAGCGAGAGGAGGTCGACATCTTCGAGGTCTCGCTGGCCAAGGTCACGGACAGCTACCTGGTCGAGCTGGCCGCGCGCGAGGTCGCCGACCCTGCCGAGATGGCGGAGTTCCTATGGATGGCGGCGCGACTGCTGCTCTTGAAGTCCATCCGCCTACTGCCCGGCGAGCCACCCAACGATGAAGAGACGGAGCTGCTCGGCTGGGAGGAGGACGTGCGACAGCGGCTCGAGGAGTACCGCGCCTACAAGGAGATGGCGCAGAGCCTGATGACCCGCGCGGAGCAGGATCCCGTCTCGTTTCCACCGCCACCGCGGCAGGTCGATGCGGCAGGTCAGGAAGAGCCGCTGGAGGTCGGGTTGCTCGTGGTCGCCTTCAACAGCGTCCTGGCGCGAGTCCCGCCCCGGCCGCTCGTGTTCACGGGTCGGATGTGGACGCTGGACGAGAAGCTCGATGCGATAACGAGAAGGCTGCACCACGGCACGATTGAGCTGCTCGAGCTGATACTCGAGTCGGAAGACCGACTGGAGGCGGTGGTCACGTTCGTCGCCGTGCTCGAGCTGCTGAGGCGGTCGCTCATCAGCGTGAGGCAGAAAGAACGATTCGGACCCATCCACATCGAAGCCCGCACCCCACCGCGCGAGGCCACCACGTGAGCGACCTGTCGGCCACGTTGGAGGCGATCCTCTTCAGCTCGAACCGCCCGCTCAAGCTGCGTGAGCTGCAGCAGGCGACGAGCAGCGACCGCACCGCAGTCGAGCAGGCGCTCGAGGAGCTGAAAGAGGCGCTCGAAGGACGTGGTGTGATGCTGATGCGCCATCACGACGAGCTGAACCTCACGACGCGGCCCGATTACGCCTCGGCTGTCCGCCGCGCGCTGCGCCCCGAGGTTTCGGGCAGGCTGTCGCCGGCGGCCTACGAAACGCTGGCGATCGTGGCGTATCAGCAACCGGTGCCGCGCTCACGTATCGAAGAGGTGCGTGGCGTCAACTGCGAGAGCGTGCTCACGAACCTGGAGCTCCGCGACCTGATCACAGAGGTCGGCCGCGGAGCAGGGCCGGGCCTGCCAAGGCTGTACGGCACCACCATGAGGTTTCTGCAGGTGATGGGTCTCGAATCCCTCGATCACCTTCCGACTCCTCGCCTGGACAGCACGGAGGTGGGGCCATCTCCGACGAGTCCTCTGACCAAGAGCTGACAGGGGGCCTGCTCCGGGGGAAGGCCTCCGGTGGGCCGCCGCAGACGCGGGAAGTTCACCTGGCGCCATTGGAGCGGCTCAACCGCTTCCTCGCGAGAGCGGGCGTAGCGAGCCGCCGCGCCGCGGACACATTGATTGCTTCGGGGGCGGTTCGTGTGAATGGCGAGGTCCCGCCGCCGTCGGGCGTTTTCGTCGACCCGGACCACGACATCGTCACCGTGGACGGCCGCCCGGTGAAACCGGTGACGAGGTACCGCTACGTGGTCATCAACAAGCCGCTTGGTGTGATCACCA
>DASXNH010000255.1:0-20968 GCA_036495195.1 Candidatus Dormiibacterota bacterium | reverse complement strand
ATCACCACGGCGCGCGACGAGGAAGCGCGAACCACTGTGCTGGACGTGGTCGGAGATGAGGGGCAGGCGGGTCATCGATTGTTTCCAGTCGGCCGGCTGGACGCCGACACATCCGGCCTGCTGCTGCTCACCGATGACGGCGAGCTGGCGTTTCGCCTGACGCACCCGCGTTATAAGGTCGCCAAGGAGTACGTCGCGACTGTGATCGGCAACCCGACCCCAGCGGATCTGGAGACCCTGCGCACGGGTGTCAAGCTGGAGGAGGGCGTCACCGCTGCGGCCGAGGTCGAGACGCTGGCCGTCACTCCGGGCAGTCGTGACTCCAGCCTCGCGGAGCTGCGAATCGTCATCCGCGAGGGCCGTCACCGGCAGGTGCGGCGGATGGTGCACGGGATCGGCCACAAGGTGCACTCACTTCGCCGTGTCGGGTTCGGACCCTTGAAGATCGGGCGGCTGAAGATCGGTGGCTGGCGCCTCCTCGGCGACGCCGAGGTGACGGCGCTGCGCCGCGCGGTCGGCTTCGACACCGGCCGGGGGGCGGGAGTGCGCCGCTTGGATGTGGCGGAGCAGGATCCGAGCGCAGAATCCCTGTGATCGTCGCCATCGACGGTGGCGTGGCTTCGGGAAAGTCCGCCGTCGGCAAGCGAGTCGCCCAGGCTCTCGGACTCCCATTCGTCGACAGCGGGCTCATGTATCGCGCCGTGACCAAGCTGGCGGCCGAGCGGGGCGTCGAACTCGGTGATGCCGATGCGCTCACCGAGCTGGCGAGATCGACGGAGCTGAAGGTCGATGGGGAGCGAGTCTGGGCCGATGGCGTGGAGCTGACGGAGGGAATCTTCGACGCCGATCATATGGAGGCACTGCCGCGTGTCTCGGCGATCCCCGGCGTGCGGGACGCATTGGTCGCGCAGCAGAGGCGCCTCGGCCAGGGTGGCGTCGTGATGGCGGGTCGCGACATCGGCACTGTCGTTTTTCCCGGCGCCGACCACAAGTTCTTCCTCACCGCCAGCCTCGAGGAGAAGGTGCGGCGACGCGCGGCCCAGTACGAGAAGCGCGGCGAGCACGTGGATGAGGACGCGATGCGCAAGGAGGTGGAGGCCCGCGACCGCGTCGACACCCAGCGCGCGGTGGCTCCGCTGCGGCCCGCGAGTGACGCCATCGTCATTGACACCGACGACCTGACCGTCGACCAGGTCGTGGATACGATTCTCGAGCTCATCAAGGAGCGAAGCCAGGCCAGGTGATGTACGCGTTCCTTCGCTGGTTGATGCGCGCGATGACGCGCACCTACCTGATCGGTCTATTTCGCGTGCAAGGCCTGGAGAATGTGCCGAGGACCGGCCCGCTGATCGTTTGCCCGAGCCACTCGGGCACCCTGGATCCGCCGATGGTGCCGGCCTTCATCCCTCGCTCGGACAGCTGGAGCATGGCGAAGTCGGAGTACTTCAAGGGCGGCATCGTCGAGATGTTCTTTCGGTGGTATCACTCATTTCCGGTGGTGCGGCACACCGCGGATCGGGCCGCGCTCAAGCGCTCGTTCGACCTGTTGAAGGCGGGCCACACCTTGATCATCTATCCCGAGGGCACGCGTGTTGAGTCGGGGGTCCTCGCCAACCCGGAGCCGGGCGCAGGCTTCCTCGCTCAAAAGGCCGGGTGCCCGGTCGTGGCGGTCGGCTTGTCAGGAACTCGCGAATGCCTGCCAAAAGGGGCGCACTGGCCGCGGCGCGTGCCGGTCAGCATCACGTTCGGCAAACCATTCAGGGTCGCATCCAAGCGGCCCGACGGCACCAGGGTCTCGCACCAGGAGGCCGCAGACGCGATCATGGTCGAGATCGCCGCGCTGCTGCCGGCGAGCCAACGCGGAGCCTTCAGCGACCTGGACTTTCATCGCCGCCGCCTGGCCGGAGTCACACAGCCGGTTTAACTCGCCCTGCACGGTCGTGTCCGGGTTAGAGGACCGACCGGTCCTTTCTCATACCCGTCGTGGCCGGGTTGGCCGGGGTCCCCCCGGCCATGACTTTGTCTTCTAGCCACCAGCTCGTCGCATGGCGAGGCTAGTTCGTAATCAAATCCGATCCCGGGAGAGAGAGCAGAGCCGGCGGCGAAGCCGCAGGCTCGATGAGAGAGGACCGACTGGTCCTTTCTCATAAATTTAGTTAATTGCCGGTCGGGCCCAGTCGTCCTCGGTCAGGCTGCCGAGCGCGGGGTTGAAGCAGGCGTCGAACGCCTCCTTCAGCGTCTGCGGCGACAGCTTTGGCGGCTCCTGCCTGTAGTTGGCAAGGTCCACGAGCCGCGCGATCAGAGCGCGAGGGTGCGAGCCGCGCAGCGGCTTCTTGCCGTAGAGGTTGTTGAGGAGATAGCCGATTGCCTTCTCGTCGAACGCAACGCCCTGACGGTCGCACTCGTACCTGAGGATGCGCCCGAACGCTTCCGGCGACGGGTTGCCGACGCCGATCTTGTAGGCCATGCGGCGAAGGAACGCTTCGTCGACGAGCTCGGTGGGCGAGAGGTTGGTGGAGAAGACCACCTGGCACAGGAAGGGCAGCTCGATCTTGCGTCCCGACGCTGACAGGTCCAGGTAGTCGACCTTCTTTTCCATCGGGACGATGAATCGGTTGAGGAGCCGCATCGGCGGCACCTCCTGGCGGCCGAAGTCGTCGATCACGAAGACTCCGGCGTTGGCCTTCCACTGCAGGGGCGCCTCGTAATACCGGTTGGACGCGTCGTAGGTGAGATCCAGTTGCTGCAGCTTCAGCTCACCGCCGGCGACTACCACCGGCCGTTCGACCTTGACCAGCCGCCTGTCGATGGGCTGCTCGCCCTCGGCTATCTTGTGGTAGACGGGGTCGATGACGCGGATGATCTCGTCGCCGATGGAAACCGCGTGCGGGATCTCGATCGGGGCGCCCATCAGAAGCGCCATGCGCTCGGTGATCGTGCTCTTGCCGTTGCCTGGAGCCCCGAAGATGAAGAGCGACGCGCGCGAAACCATGGCGCCGCCGATCTGGTCGATGACGTGCTGCTCGAGCTCGAGAGTGCCCAGGGCCTTCTTCAATGCGGAGTCGGTCACGTTGGCCTTTCCGGTGACCTGCGAGCGAACGAGCGAGAGGTAGTCTTCGAAGTTGACTGGGCAGGGACCCAGGTACCTGGTCTGCACCGACGACATCTCAGCGGCGCGCTGACGTCCGGCGCTCGACACCGTGTAGTTCATGCGAACTGGAATCGGGCGGCCCTCGACGGCGGGCTCATTCGAGAAGCCCAGCGTGTCCATGAGCTGCGTTTTCTGAAACTCCTCGATGATCGGCAGCAGCGTCTCGAAAGGCAGGCCGAGCCGGGTTTCGAGCGCGGCGCCGCTCAGCTGGTCGGAGAAAGCGAGAGTGCGCAGGAGCAGGCTGGCCACGAGGTCTCGCCTGACGTGAAGGTCTTCGAGCCGCTTAGGTGCATCGATTGCCCCGGTCTGCATCGGGCGCAAATATAGCAACAGGCGCTTCAGTTAGACCCGTGCTAGAGCGCGAGCGACCCGGTCCGGCCTGATGCCGGACCGTTACCTCCCGCTGGGCGGGGAGGGCAGGCGTCGCCAGGTGGCAGCCCCGAACGGGTGCCAGGCGCCCGTAGAATCGGATTGGCCTTGCCGGAATACGCAGCTGTCGACCTCGAGACCACGGGTCTAGACCCAGCCCGAGACCGAGTGATCGAGGTCGGTGCTGTCGCCTTCACCCCCGATCGCGTCAGCGCGACCCTCGAGCGACTTGTCGATCCCGGGCGGGCAGTTCCCGAAACCGTCCTGCGCCTCACCGGCATACGGCAGGAAGAGCTTCGGGGCGCCGCCAGCCCGGCTTCCGCGCTGAACGAGCTTTCGGAGTTTCTTCGCGGCCGCCAGCCGGTCGGACACGGAGCGCGCCTCGACGTCGACTTCCTCGCCGCGGCCGGACTCTGGGATCCGGCGCTGGAGATCCTCGATACACTCGACGTGGCGCGGATCCTGCTGCCGGGAGCCGTAAGCCACAGCCTGCCGCTGCTGGCGGTGGAGCTCGGCTTCTCGCAGCCCAGGCCACATCGAGCTCTCGACGACGCCGACGCCACTCGCCAGCTGCTGCTCCGGCTGCGTGACGAGGCCGCATCGCTCGATGAGGGATTGAAGGAGTCGATGCTCGCGCTGGTGGCGCCTTACGAGTGGTCGGTTGCGCGTTTCTTCGCCGAGGCCCTTTCCGCGCCCAATCCGGACCCGGTGCCCGCTTCTGCGGCGCGCGCGCATGCGCCGAGCTCGGGCAAGCCGGGTCTGCCGCCGGACGATCCCGGCCTGGTGGCGGCACTGCTCGGTCCCGACGGTCCGCTCGCCGGGGTGCTGCCGGGCTATGAGCACCGGGAGCCACAACTCCAGATGCTGCTCGCGGTCGCGCAGATCCAGGGACGTGGGGGAGCCTTGGTCGTGGAGGCCGGGACCGGAACCGGTAAGAGCCTCGCCTACCTCGTGCCGTCCATCGCGCGCGCTGTCCGGCACGGTGAGCGCGTCGTGGTCTCGACCAACACCCACACGCTGCAGGAGCAGCTGATGAGCAAGGACATCCCGGGCTTGCGCGATTGGCTGCCATGGGACTTTACGGCCTGCCTCCTCAAGGGCCGCACCAACTACGTGTCACTGCGTCGGTGGCGGCGGTACCTGGCGGAGGTCTGCCGCGATTCGGAGGAGCTTCGCTTCAAGTTGAAGATCCTCGTCTGGCTCCATTCGACCGAGAGCGGCGATCGCTCAGAGTTGAGGCTTCATGGCAAGGAAGAGGTCATGTGGGCACGGATCGCATCCGACCCTTTGGACTGCATCGGTATTCACTGCACCAAAGAGGATTGCTATGTACACCGGGCCCGCGCCGAGGCCGAGGCCGCGGACCTCGTGGTCATCAATCACGCGTTGCTGCTTGCGGACGCGGAGGTGGGGGGTGGCCTGTTGCCACCGTTCGAACACCTGATCATCGACGAGGCCCATCACCTGGAGGAGGCCGCCACCCGCGGTCTGCGCCAGGAGGTCGACGGTCCCGGTCTCACGGCGCTGCTCGAACGACTGGCGCCAGGGGGTGGAGGTGCCGGGTTGCTCGACGAGCTCCGCCGCCAGCCGCACCTCGGTGCATCTGGCGACGCTCTTTCGGAGGCGGTGCCGATGACTTTGGTGGCGGCGCAGCGTGTCCGCGAGCTGTTCGATGCTGCGGTGTTCTGGGTTGGAGCGCGGCTCAGCGACGCGGAGCGGCGGGACGATTCCTTGCGCTTGACCGCGAGTCTGCGGGAGGACCCCGCCTGGGAACAGATCAGGGTCGCCGGTGAGAACGCGGCCACGACCCTCGCGGTGGTGGACGGCGTGCTTCGTCGGGCGGTGAGCGGCTCGCGCGACTGGCTGGGCGGCGTCGAGCCCGACCAGGGAGTGAGAGAGCTGGAGATCATCCGCGGACGCCTACACGGCGCCGCCGAGCTTTTGGGTGAGGCGCTCCTGTCGCCGGATCCCAATCGGGTCTACTGGTTCACCCTGTTCGCCCGAACCGACAGCCTCGTCCTTCGAGCCGCCCCGATCAACGTCGGCACATTGCTGCGCAACAGCGTCTACACCGAGCGCCGGTCGACCGTGTTCACCTCCGCGACGCTGGCTGTCGGCGGCACCTTCGACTACTTTCGATCGCGGGTAGGCCTTGCCGATGCAGAGGAGCTGATCCTGCCCTCTCCGTTCGACTTCCTGCACCAGGCCCTGGTCTGCCTGCCCACCGACCTGCCTGGGCCTGAGCAGCTGGACTTCGATCGCCACGTCGAGGAGGTCATCGCCACGGTGGCGCGTCGTGTCGGCGGCCGCACTCTCGTGTTGTTCACGTCTCACCGGCAGCTGCGCGATGTTCACACCGCGCTGAAGCATCGGATTGATCTGGACGAGGTGCTGATCCTGGGCCAGGGCATCGACGGTCAGCGGCGTCACCTGCTGAAGTCGTTCGAGGAGGCGGAACGCCCGCTGCTGCTTGGCACCGCGAGCTTCTGGGAGGGCATCGACGTGCCCGGCGAGCGGCTGAGCTGCGTGATCATGGTGCGCCTTCCATTTCCCGTGCCGATCGAGCCGGTTTATGCCGCGCGAGCGGAGCAGGTCCGCGACGCCTTCGCGCAACTGGCCCTGCCACAGGCGGCATTGCGCCTGAAGCAGGGGTTCGGCCGGCTGATCCGGCGGACCACCGATCGCGGCGCCGTGGTCATCCTCGACAACCGCATCCTCGGCAAGGATTACGGCAAGGCGTTCCTCGACGTCCTCCCTCCGGCATCGCGCTTCGTCGGCCCGGCAGCCGAGATCGCCGACCAGGTTGGCGAATGGCTTGGAGACGGGACACCCTCCCAGCTCGCCCACGGGGGTGTGCCGGGAGGGGGCGTCCGGACCTCAACGGACGACCGGTGAGCACCCTGTTCGTCATCGGCACGCCCATCGGCAACCTGGAGGACACGACAGCGCGGGCGGTGCGCGTGCTCGGCGAGGTCGGCGCCATCGCGGCGGAAGACACGCGCATCACGGCACGGCTGCTGGCGCGTCATGGAATCCGCAAACCGCTGATCAGCTACCGCGCGCCGGTCGAACGCCGCGGCCTGCCAAGAGTGCTCGCGGCCCTTGACGAGCACGACGTGGCCCTCGTGAGCGATGCAGGGACGCCGGCGGTCTCGGACCCGGGGCAGGCGCTGGTCGAGGCGGCGTGGTCTGCCGGCCACACTGTCGTCCCGATCCCGGGCCCGAGCTCCGTCACCGCCGCCCTATCCGTCGCGGGTTATGGCGGACCGGGATTCACCTTCCTGGGCTACCTCCCACGCAAGCCGGGCGAGATGCGCCGGCTGCTGTCCTCGCTCATCGATGACCCGCGTCCGGCCGTTGCGTTCGACTCGCCCTATCGAGTCGCCAAATCGCTTGTCCTGATCGCCGAGGTCCTGCCCGAACGCCACCTCACGGTGGGCCGCGAGCTGACCAAGCTGCATGAGGAGGTTCTTCGCGGGACGGCGTCCGAGGTGAGCGAGGCCCTGGGTGATCGCGCGCGCGGCGAGTTTACCCTTGTCATCAGTGGACGCTAGAAAAATCCGAACCGTGCTCGTCGCGCCGGCCTGGCCTTATGCCAACGGTCCGCGCCATGTCGGTCATGTGGCCGGCTTTGCGGTCCCGGCCGATGTGCTGGCGAGATTCGAGCGTCTGCGCGGCTCGCGCGTCCTCATGGCCAGCGGGACCGATGAGCACGGCACCCCGATCACCTATGAAGCTGACAAAAAGGGCATCCCGCCGCGCGAGTTCGTCGACCAGAACAACGCGGTCATCGTGGAGGACCTGCGCCGGTTGGGGATGACATATGACATCTTCACGCGAACCACGACCGCCAACCACTACCGCGTGACACAGGACCTGTTTCTCAAGCTGCACGAAAACGGCTACCTGGTGAAGAAGGCGCAGATGGGCGCTTTCGACCCGGCCAGCGGACGCACCCTCCCTGACCGGTACATCGAGGGCAAGTGCCCAATCTGCGGTTTTCCCGACGCCCGAGGCGACCAGTGCGACAACTGCGGCAATCAGCTGGACCCCATCGATCTCATCAACCCGCACCAGCGCGGCAGCGACGCGCCGGTGGAGTTTCGCGAGACGGAGCACTTCTTCTTCGACCTTCCCGCATTCGGGGAGCAGCTCAAGGAGTGGATCGAGAAACACGACGACTGGCGGCCTAACGTACGCAAGTACTCCCTCGAGTTCGTGCGCAACCTGAAGCCGCGAGCCATCACGCGCGACCTGGATTGGGGCGTCCCGGTGCCTCTGCCCGGCTGGGTGGACAACCCCCACAAGAAGATCTACGTCTGGTTCGATGCGGTCATCGGTTACCTCTCGGCATCGATCGAGTGGGCAATGCAGAAGGGCGAGCCGGACGCGTGGAAAGACTGGTGGCAGAACGCCGAAGCGTGGCACTACTACGTGATGGGCAAGGACAACATCACCTTTCACACGGTGCTGTGGCCGGCGATCCTGATCGGCGTCGGAGACCTTCATCTCCCCGACGAGGTCGTCGCGAGCGAGTACCTCAATATGGGCGGCAAGAAGGTGTCGACGAGTCGCGGGCAGGTCATCCTCGTCAACGACGTTCTCGAGCGATACGACGCCGATGCCCTGCGTTACTACCTGATGATCGCGGGGCCGGAGAACCAGGACACGGACTTCACCTGGGCAGAGTTCGTGCGCCGGAACAATGACGAGCTGGTGGCGACGTGGGGCAATCTGGTGCACCGCACCCTCGTCAACGCCCACCGCAACTTTGGCGCGGTGCCCGAGCCGGGGATGCTCGCGGATTCCGACCAAGCGCTCATCACGGAAGTGGAGGGCGCGCTGGACTATGTCGCCGCGCAGCTCGGCCAGGCGCGCTTCCAGGTCGCCCTCAAGTACGTGATGACGATGGCCGCGAAGGTGAACGTCTACCTCGGCACCGAGCAACCCTGGCACACGATCAAGACCGACAAGGCCCGAGCCGGCACGGTCCTCTATGTGGCGCTGCGCTGCGTCGACAACCTGAAGCTGATGCTCACGCCCTTCCTTCCCTTCTCGTCGCAGAAGCTGCACGAGATGCTCGGCTACACGGACGTCATAGCCCCGCAACCGGAGGTCCGTGGGGTCGACGAGGGCGGGGTCGCTCATCGCGTAATCACTGGAAGCTATCCGGCGGTCGACCGCTGGCACGCCTCTCAGCTCGAGCCCGGCCATCCGCTGCCCCAGCCGGTGGCGCTCTTCAAGCGCCTCGACGACGTCGTCGAGGACCTGGAGGCGTTGGCATCTTCGTAGACACCCACCTTCACCTCGAGGAGCTAGGTGATTCCTCGGAGGTGGTGGCCGCGGCGGTGAAGGCGGGGGTCACGCGCATGGTGACGATGGGAGTCGATGCGGCGCGAAGCCGGACGGCGGTGGCGCTGGCGCGAGGCCACAGCGAGGTCTGGGCGGGCGTGGGTCATCATCCCACCGAGGTATCGCCGCCTGACATCGACGTCCTGCACGCGCTGAGCCATGAGCCGAAGGTCGTGGCCATCGGAGAGATCGGCCTCGATTTCGAAGAGGAGGGCGCACCGGCGCGCCACCTCCAGATATCGCGCTTGCATGCTCTATGTGAGCTCGCCGTGGCGCGTGACCTCCCCGTTTCCATCCACAATCGCGGCGCGGCCACCGAGATCCTGGAGGTCATCGATGCCCATCGCGGCCTTCGTGGCGTTATGCACTACTTCGCGCTGGAGTGGGAGTGGGGGGAGCGATTTATCGACCTCGGATTCAGCCTGGGCTTTGCCGGATTGGTCACGCGTCCGAGCCGCGATTCGCTCCGGGAGGTGGCCAGGCGATGCCCTGACGACCGCATTCTGCTCGAGACCGACTCGCCCTACGGAAATGCCCATAAACGGATGGGGGTGCCGAACCGGCCTGCGTACCTGGTCGACACCGCAGAGCTGGTGGCCGAGCTTCGCGGTGTCAGCCTTGACGAGCTGGCGAAGCTCGAACGCGAAAACGCGCTGCGCCTCTTCTCCCGGATGACATGATCGATCCGGCCGACCCGGACCAGCTGGCGAAGCTCCTGCGGCGTCACCGCATCAACCTCAAGCATCGGCTCGGGCAGAACTTCCTGGTCGATCGCGACCTGCGAGACCAGGTGGCAGCGGCCACGGGCGACCAATCCGACGAGGTGGTCGAGGTCGGGGCGGGCGTCGGCACCTTGACGATCGCGCTGGCTGACCGCCACCGTCACGTGACCGCGGTCGAGCTCGATCGCACGCTGATCCCCGCGCTGCGCGAGGTGGTCGCGGGTCGCGAGGGCGTCGAGGTGGTCGAGGCCGACATCCTCACCGTCGATCTGGCCGAGCGCTACCCGGAGGGTGGAGCGGTGGTCGTCGGAAACATCCCGTACAACCTCACCGGCGCGCTCATCCGCAAGCTCCTCGATCAACCGCCTCGCCCGCGGCGCATGTCCCTGGTCGTGCAGAAGGAGGTGGCGGAGCGATGGACCGCGACCACGGGCGCCAGCCTTTCCACTGTCGCTGTCCAGGTCTTCGCGGAGGTGCGACTGGGGATGACGCTCCCCGCCACAGCCTTCACGCCTGAGCCGAGAGTCGACTCGACCCTTGTCTTCCTTGATGTGCGCGACAAGCCGGCCGTCGACGTGCCCGACATGAATGCATTCTTCAGGCTGGTCGAGGCGGTCTTCCAGTTCCGGCGCAAGCAGCTGGGCGGAGCTTTGGGCCGGATCGCGGGGATTGGCAGCGAAGCCGCGGCTGCACGGTTGCGAGAGGTGGGCATTGACCCGGAGCGACGCGCCCAGACCCTCAGCCTCGGGGAATGGCAGACGCTGTATCTCAGATTCACCGGCTAACATCGCTCCGGCGATGGCCGATCCATTCAAGGCCGATCCGTTCAAGTTCGATGTCGACAGCCCTGGTGGCTTTCGAGTCGTCCTGCGCAACACCACGTTCCGGAACATCTGGTTCGCGCAGCTGGCGGCCCAGCTGGCCGACAAGTTCCTGCTCTTCTCGCTGATCATCCTGGCGTACGAAATCTCGGGTGGCAGCACGCCGGTCGCCGTCACGCTGCTCACCTACACCGTGCCCGCGGTGCTGTTCGCACCCCTCGCCGGCGTGATCGCCGACCGTCTCGATCGCAAGCAGATCATGCTTTGGTGCAACCTCGGCCGGGCGGCGGCCGTAGCCCTCATTCCACTGGCCGCGCTGGCGCCGGGGCTTCGCGGCGACTTCGTGCACCTCCTGGTCATCACTTTCATCTTCTCGGCGGTCGGCCAGCTCTTCGGGCCGGCTGAGGCGGCTGTGATTCCAACGATCCTGCCGCGCTCGGCCCTCATCACCGCAAACTCGATGGCGCTGCTGACGATGGTGTTGACCCTCGTGGTGGGCGGGGCACTCGCCCCGATCGTCTCCCGCATTGACCTGTATGCGCCCTACTGGCTGGCCGCTGCACTGCTGGTGGTCGGAGCCACGTTCATCTTCGCGTCTGACATACCAGGCCTCGAACGAACCACCGAGCCCCCGGTGGCCGCCAGCCGCAACCGGTTCCACCGTGTCTGGATAGATATGAAGGAAGGCATCGATGCTCTTCGAGCGTCACGCGGGTTGATGCTGGCTTTCGGCCAGGTCAGCATCGCGGTGCTCGTGCTGTTCATGCTCTTCGCCCTCGCACCGGCGTACGTGAGCAACGTCATCGGAATCGCGCCACAGGACAGTTACGTGATCCTTGGACCCGCCACCGGCGGAGCCATCTTGAGTGCCATTCTGCTTGGGCAGTTCGTCCGCAATGTCGACAGGTCGAAGCTGCTCATCGGCTCGTTGATCGCGAACGGGATCACCATGCTGGCTCTGGCGTCGGTGCCGCAAGCGATGAACCAGCTGCCCGACCTCCGCGCCAACGCTCGGATCACCGGAGCGATCTTCAGCCTCATCCTCGGAGTCGAGTTCGGCGCGATCATGATCCCGGCGATCACGTACCTGATGGAGACCACGAGTGACGAGATCCGCGGGCGGATCTTCGCCCTGCTCTACATGGTCATCAACGGAGTGACGGCTCTCCCGGTGCTGGCGGCCGCCGCGCTCTCCGACACGATCGGCACCGCGCATGTCATTGGTGGGCTGGGTGGGCTGCTCATCATCGGGGGCCTCACGTTCCTCATCGCCGGGCGGCGCGGTCCCTCATCACCAGCAGCGTTATCGCGATGAGAACGACGAGGGCCAGGCCTCCGAAACCGAGCCCCCGCAAGACGGCGCCGATCAGCGGCAGGTTGTTGCCCAGGAGGTAGCCCGCGAGCCCGATGGCGACCGACCAGCCAAGGGCACCGAGCGCGCTGAACATCTGGAAGCGCCAGAAGGGCATCCTCGACATGCCGGCGAGCATCGACCCCCACGTGCGCAGTCCGAGGATGAAGCGGCTGGCGAGGATGGCCTTGTCGCCGTGCCGCGCGAAGAAGAGCTCGGACCTCGCGATGTGGTCGGGCCGGATGCGGAACAGGCTGCCGAAGCGCTCGACAAAAGGGCGGCCCCCCCTATGGCCGAGGTAATAGCCGATGTTCGAGCCCGCGGTCGCGCCGAGAAAGCCGAACAGGATGACGAGCACGATGCTGTGGTGGCGCGCCGCGGCCCACGCCGCCGCAGCGAGCAGCAACGCTTCGCCCGGAAACGGCACGCCGGCGCTCTCGATGAGGATCCCAAGCCCCGCCGCGGGATAACCGAAAGCGTCGACGATTGAAGCAGGGTCCATAGGCGTCCATATACTGGACGACCGCATGGGCGAATACGGCGACCACGAATCGACTGAAGATCCCGTGCACGTCCTGAGGCACTCGACAGCGCACCTTCTTGCGGCCGCTGTCGTCGAGCTCTATCCCGACGCCAAATACGGCATCGGCCCACCTGTCGAGGACGGCTTCTACTACGACTTTGCGTTCAGCCAGCCCATCACCGAGGCGGACCTCAAGCAGATCGAGTCGCGCATGCGGCGGATCTCGCAGGAGGATCGGCCATTCGTTCACGACACGATGAATCGCGAGCAAGCGATTGCCGAGTTTCGAAAACGCGGCCAGGACTACAAGCTCGAGCTCATCAGGGACAAGGTCGAAGGGGACGAGGTCAGCGTCTACCGCACCGGCGAGTTCCTCGACCTGTGCCGGGGTCCGCACGTCAAGTCGACCAGGGAGCTGAAGGCGTTCAAGCTGCTCCGCGTCGCCGGCGCTTATTGGCGGGGCGACGAGAAGCAGCCGCAGCTGACGCGAATCTACGGCACCGCGTGGCCGTCGCAGAAAGAGCTCGACGAGCATCTGAAGTTCCTCGAGGAGGCCGAGAAGCGCGACCACAAGAAGCTGGGGAAAGAGCTGAAGCTCTTCACGGTCGACGAGCGGGTTGGCGCGGGCCTTCCCTTGTGGCTGCCCGCGGGCGCGACCATCCGCCGCGAGCTCGAACGATTCATCGTCGACGAGGAGCTGTCACGCGGTTACCTGCACGTGAGAACCCCGGACGTCGCGCGGCTCGACCTGTACCGGCAGAGCGGCCACCTCCAGCTTTACGGAGAGAACATGTACCCGCCGATGCGGTTCGAGGACGGCGAGGAGCTCGAGCTCCGGCCGGTGAACTGCCCGCATCACATCGTCGTGTACCAATCCGACCTCCGCAGCTATCGCGACCTGCCGATGCGGATCGCGGAGATCGGCAACAACTGGCGATACGAGCGCTCCGGCACGCTGATCGGCCTCAATCGCGTGCGGGCATTCGCTCTAAACGACGCGCACATCTTCTGCACCCCCGACCAGCTCATGGGTGAGGTCAAAGGCGCGATCGACCTGGCGCTCTACTTCTCGGACGTGCTCGGCATCGACGAGTTCTCGTATCGGCTGTCGGCGCGCGACGACGTCAAGGACAAGTGGCTGGGGACCGAGGAGCAGTGGGCACGGGCCCAGGCAGCCCTCGTCGAGGCGCTCGAGTCCATGGGCCAGAAGTACGAGCTCGGAGTCGGGGAGGCGGCGTTCTATGGACCGAAGATCGACTTCCAGGTCAAGGATGCGCACCGCAGAGAGTTCACCAACTCGACCGTGCAGGTCGACTTCCAGCTGCCCGAGCGTTTCGACCTCGAGTACGTGGCCGAGGACGGGACGCGGCAGCGGCCGGTCATGGTTCACAGGGGTGCCGCCGGGTCGATGGAACGGCTGTTCAGCTACCTGATCGAGCGCTACGCCGGCGCGTTTCCGACCTGGCTTCACCCGGTGCAGGTCGTCGTGGTCCCCATCACCGACGCGCAGCACGACTACGCGCGTGAGGTCGAGGCACGGATGAAGAAGGCCCGTTTGCGGGTGGAGCTTGACGACCGCCCCGAGCGCATGCAGCGCAAGATCCGCGACGCACAGGCGCGGAAGGTGCCTTACATGGCCATCGCCGGAGCGCGAGAAGCGGAGTCAGGCCGCGTCAACGTACGCGATCGAGCCGGCAGTCAGACCGACGAGTCGCTTGACGAGTTCGTCCAGCGCGTAGTCCAAGAGGTGGCGGAAAAGCGCCACTAGCCGACCTCTTACGAGTCGAGCTGGATGTCGATCTGCGAGTGCTGTCCTTGTCCCAGCAAGGTCACCGTGCCGACTGTCTGCGGCCGCGACTTGCGCTTGAAGGTGATCACGCCATTGGCCGAATCCGAGGACACGACGGTCCAATCGCCGCTGTTCAGCTGCGCCTCGTAAAAGGCCGTGACCACGGCAACCCCGTCATTTGAAGTGAAGACCATGTCGCACCGGCTGCTGTCCCCAGGAGAGAACTCGTTGCCAACCTTTGCGTTCTCTCTCACGACCGAGGCGGCGGGGTAGCTCGGAAAGTCCGGCGGCAGGCAGCTGAACTTTCCGTGTTGGAATCCGGTCACCAACGAGTAGACCGCGAATCCCGCGGCCACCGCCCCGAGGATCAGCAGGACGCCGCAGCCGCCAACGAGCCACCAGATCCACGACCGGGAGCGTTGAGGGGCCGGCAGCGGTGCTCCGGGTGCTACCGGCACCCACCTGGCGCCATCCCAGCGCCACAGGCCGTCGGGCGATAGCCGGCCCGGCGGGACGGTTGGGTCCTGGGACACGGATGCATCGTAAGGCCGCTGGAACCGGCCGTTTAGCGCACCAGGGGCTCGTTTCCGGTACCATCCTTCACCTGAAGCAGGGGACCTACCCTCACCCACCGGGCACCGCTCGAATGGGTACGGAAAGGCGGATGGCCTCGGCTGTCCGTTTTATTTTTGTTTGGAGGACGAAGACAACACTGAATTTGACCGAGGTAAAGTCTCATCGCGTTTAAGGAGCTAAGGATCAACGATCAAATCCGCAGCTCCGAAGTGCGGCTGATCGATGACCAGAACAACCAGCTCGGGGTGCTCTCCCTCGATGCTGCGCTGCGCATCGCGAGCGAGAAGGGACTCGACCTTGTAGAGGTGGCGCCACAGGCACAGCCGCCGGTCTGCCGGTTGATGGACTACGGACGCTTCAAGTTCGAGACCATCAAGAAGGAGAAGGATCAGCGGCGCAAGCAGAACGTCACCAAGCTCAAAGAGATGAAGCTCCGTCCCAAGGTGGCGGAACACGATTACCAGACCAAGTTCAAAGGGTTGAAGCAGTTCCTCGAAGCAGGCGAAAAGGTGAAAGTGACGATCATGTTCAGAGGTAGGGAGATGGTCCACCAGGACATCGGGCGAAGGATCCTGGACCGGGTGGCCGATAACGCGAAGACCTTCGCGATGGTTGAGCGCGCCCCGCTGCTCGAAGGCAAGAATCTCTTCATGATCCTCGCCCCGAGCCGCCAGTCGGCTCCGCAGGCTGCCACCCCCGTACCGGCCCCAGCCGCCAACGAGACCGCCCCCAAGGAGACCGCCTCGAAGGTGACCGCCGCTCCCAAGGCGACTGCCACCAAGGAGACTGCCACCAGTGCCTAAGATCAAAACCCGCAAAGGTTTCGCGAAGAGAATCCGGGTCACCAAGACCGGCAAGCTGATGCGCGCCGGCGCGTGGAAGAGCCACCTGCTCGAGCACAAGTCGAAGAAGCGCAAGCGCAATTACGAGAACGAGCAGCCGGTGTCCCCGGCCGACCGCAAAGAAGTGCGCCGGGCGCTGGGAATCTGACGTGGCAAGAGTCAAACGAGGAGTACCCGCACACAGGCGTCACAGGGCGATCCTCGATCGTGCAAAAGGCTTCCGGCTTTCCAAGAAGCTTCTCTTCCGTCCCGCGAACGAAGCAGTCCTTCACGCGCTCGCCTACGCCTTCCGCGACCGGCGCCGGCGCAAGCGCGAGATGCGGGCCCTCTGGATCGCGCGCATCAACGCAGCCTCGCGACAGTCGGGGCTTCCTTACAGCAAGCTCATGCACGGCCTTCGCCAGGCCGGAGTGGAGATCGACCGCAAAGTGCTGGCTGACCTGGCCGTGCGCGACAGCGGTTCCTTTGCTCGGCTGGTGGAGGTTGCAAAGAAAAGCCTCTAACCAGCCGATAGTCAGCCCGGAGAACGAGGCAGTTCGCAGGTTGCAGCGCCTCGCCCGCCGGCGCGAGCCAGGTTTCGCCCTCCTGGAAGGTCCGCGCGTGGTCGCCGAGGCGGTCGCCGCCGGAGTCGAGCTCGAGCTCGTGGCGGTGCGTGAGGGCGACGACTCGCCGGTCGATGCCCCTCGACGCATTACCCTTTCGCGCGGCGTGTTTCGGTCAATCAGCCAGACAGTGACGCCCCAAGGCGTGATCGCGATCGCCAGGGTGCGCGAATGGACCGCGCCCGAAGCGATCGAGGTGGCCCGCAGCCACCGGTGGCCCCTGGTGGTGCTGGATCGCGTGCAGGATCCCGGCAACGTCGGCGCTATCTGCCGCACCGCGGCGGCCGCAGGCGCGGCGGCGCTTGCTCTGCTCGAAGGTTGCGCGGATCCATACGGCGCCAAGTCGGTGCGCGCGTCCGCGGGCAACGTTTTCAGGCTCGCGGTGGCGCGCGCCGAGTGGGACGACCTCGCCGGGCTTGACGGGTACGGCGCGGCGGCGGCTGGAGGAGCACCGCTGGCGGAGGCTCCGATCGAGAGGGCCGGCATGATCGTCCTCGGCAGCGAGGCTCATGGCCTCTCGAAAGAGAACCTGAAGCTGGTGACGGTTCCGCTAGGTGGCGGTGTCGAATCGCTCAACGTCGCCGCGGCCGCCGCGCTGCTCCTGTTTGAAGTCCGCCGGAGGTTGGCAGCTTGAGCGATCAATCGGGCCTGGTCAAAGAAGCGCTGGGAGCGATTGCCAAAGCACGCACCGAAGGCGAGCTCGAGACGATCACGCTTGATTATCTAGGCCGCAAGAGCGGACAGATCACCAAGTTGCTCACGGGCATCGGCCAGCTCGCACCCGACCAGCGTGCCGCGCTTGGCCAGTCCGCCAACGAGGCGAAGCGCGCCATCGAGGCTGCCCTGGCGAGCCGGCGGGAGGAGCTGGAAGGTGCTCGCCTCGCCGACATCGCGGAAACCGAGGCGATCGATGTCACGTTCCCCGGCCCACCGCTCGGCCGCGGCCACATCAACGTTCTCACGCAGATGCAGCGGCAGATCGAGACGGTGCTGGAGAGCCTGGGTTACAGGGTGGAGCTCGGCCCCGAGGTCGAGACCGAGTGGTACAACTTCGAAGCACTCAACATCTCCGCGGGCCATCCGGCACGTGAGAACTGGGACTCCTTCTATTTCACTCCGCAGCTGCTGCTGCGCGCGCATACGTCGCCGGTCCAGATCCGCGCGATGCAGCGATCGAAAGAGCCGCCCATCTACATCATCACGCCCGGCCGCTGCTACCGGCGCGACGCACCAGAGGCCACGCGCCTGCCGTACTTCAGCCAGGTCGAAGGCCTCGCCGTGGATCGCGGCCTGACGGTGGGCGACATGAAGGGGACGCTGCTCTACATGATCCAGTCGCTGTACGGCAATGAGAGAAAGGTGCGCGTCAGGCCGAGCTACTTTCCGTTCACCGAGCCGAGCTTCGAGTTCGACATCACATGCGGCATCTGTGGCGGCGCCGGGTGTAAGAGCTGCCGCCACAAGGGTTGGCTCGAGGTTGGCGGGTGCGGGATGGTTCACCCCCAGGTGCTGCGCAACGGCGGCATCGACCCCGATCAATGGAACGGCTACGCGTGGGGCTTCGGCATCGAACGCATGGCGATGCTCAAGCACAACGTAGATGACATTCGCCTGTTCTACGAATCCGACCTGCGCTTCCTGGAGCAGTTCTAGATGGCAACGAATGTCTTGCCCGCTCCTCTGGGGCCCCCGCGCTCTACGCGCGGGAGGTTGGCCGAAGCGCCGGATGGAGGCATCACCTAACGATGCGCATCAGCTACGAGTGGCTCTCTGACTTCGTCGATCTCAAGGACGTCACGCCCAAAGAGGCTGCGGCCGTCCTCACTCGCCTCGGGCTCGAGGTCGAGAACCTGACCGTCGTGGATCTGTCCGAGATCATCGTGGGCAAGGTCCTGGAGCAGATCCCCCACCCCAAGTCGCGCAACCCCCTCTGGGTACATCAGGTCGACCTCGGCGACCATGTCGAGCAGATCATCGCCGGGGCTCCGAATGCAGTCCCAGGCTCCTTGGTGCCCGTGGCGATGCCAGGGACGGCGGTCCCGAACGGCAAGATCGTCCGCGACATGAACATCGCCGGCTACCAAGCGAGGGGCATGCTGTGCTCAGCCGATGAGCTGTTGCTCGGCGACGACCACTCCGGCATCCTCATCCTCGACTCGGGGAAGCCAGGGGATTCGCTGGAGACTGTGATCCCCAGCCAGGTGACGATGGACATCGAGGTCACCTCCAACCGCCCGGACTGCATGGGGCACCTCGGCGTGGCGCGCGAGCTCGCTGCCGGGCTCGATCGGCCGATGAAGGTCGACTTCATGCCCGGGTTCACGGGAACCGCCAACCCGCCCGGCCGCGACCTGGTGAAGGTCTCGATCGACGAGCCCGGCCTGTGCGCTCGATACATCGGCGGCGTCATCAAAGGGGTCAAGATCGGAGCCAGCCCGGAATGGCTCCAGCGCCGATTGCGCGCCTGTGGGGTGCGGCCGATCAACAACATCGTCGACATCACCAACTACGTCCTGCTCGAGTACGCGCAGCCCCTGCACGCATTCGACCTGGCGAAGCTCGATCCGCCTGAGATCCACGTGCGCCACGCGCATACCGGCGAGAAGTTGCTTTGCCTCGACGGCGTCGAGCGGCAGCTCACCCCGGAGATGCTGGTCATCGCAGACAGCCACAAGCCGGTCGCGATCGCCGGAGTGATCGGGGGCGAGGAGACAGCTGTCAGTGATGCCACCACCGGAATCCTTCTCGAGGCCGCCACGTTCAACGGCTCGAGCGTGCGCCAGACGGCGCGCGAGCTCGGTCTCCGCACCGAAGCCTCATCACGTTTCGACAAAGGCCTGCCTGCCGAGCTGGCCCTGGCCGGCGCGCGCCGCGCAGCCTCCCTTATCGCGGAGCTGGCGGGTGGCAGCGTCCATCGCGAGTGGGCCGATGTCTATCCACTTCCTCAGGAGCCGGTGCGCGTGAGATTTCGCCCCGGACTGATTGACGAGATGCTCGGTCTGCACGTGCCGCTGGAGGAGGCGGAATCGATCCTCAAGCGTCTCAACTTCCACGTCCGGCCGCTCGAGGACGGGGAGTGGGACGTGCTGCCTCCGGTCTTCCGGCTGGACGTCACGATTCCGCAAGACCTCGTCGAGGAGGTGGGGCGTGTCTATGGATACGACCGTGTTCCATCCACGCTGCCAGGTCACCGCCGCGACAAGTGGATTCCGGCTGTCCCCAGCATCGGCCGGCGCCTCGATGCGGCTCGCGAGGTCCTTGCCGGCGCGGGGTTCACCGAGACCTGGAATCCAGCCCTGGTGTCTGGCCGCCTCCTGGAGAGTCTGCGAGTCGACGCGCACGCGATGCGCGTCTCGAACGCGCTGAGCGATGACATGGACACTCTGCGAACCTCGCTGCTGCCCTCGCTGGTCGGAGTGGTCGGCCTCAACCGCGATCGCGGGCGCCAGGAGGTGTGCGTTTACGAGATCGCGAGCGCCTTCCTGGCCCCTGTGGGCGACAAGTCCGCACAGCCTCACGAGCCAATGCGTCTCGGAGTGTTGGCCACCGCGGGCGCGAGCGCAGACGCAGCACGGACCAGCTTCTACGCGATGAAATCGGTGCTCGATGCCGCTTTTGCCGCCCTGGGCGCTCCGCCGTGCACCTACCAGCGGGGCGCGCAGGAGCTGTTCCATCCCGGCCGGTGCGCCGCCGTCGTCCTGGATGGCCGGCTGCTCGGCTACATGGGCGAGCTGCATCCGGCTGTGGCCTCCACCTTCAAGATCGAAGGCAGGCTGGTGGCGCTCGAGATCGACCTGGAACCGGTGCTCGCGGCGTCGCGAACTTCTCGGGCCCAGCCGCTGCCGAGGTTCCCAGCGGTCGAGCGGGATCTTGCGGTGGTGGTGGAGGACCACGTGGCTGCCGGCGCCCTGCTGGCGACCATCAAGGAGGTGGGCGGCGAGTATCTGGAGCAGGCGCGCGCCTTCGACGAATATCACGGTCCCCAGGTCCCTGAGGGCCAAAAGAGCATTGCGTTCACCTTGACTTTCCGCAGCCCCGAGCGCACCCTGACGGACGCCGAAGTGGACAGGGTGATGACAGAGATCAAGATCGGATTGCAGAAAAGGCACAAAGCGAGGTTCCGCGAATGACCTGGCTCGACGCGCTTCCGATCGTGCTCGCCGTCGTGTACGCCGCGCTTGGGCTGATCGGGGGCCTGCTGCGCCGCGTGATCGGCCTCATCGCCCTCTACCTCGCGTTCGTCGGCGCCACGAACATGGGCCTGCAGGCCGGAGGCATCCTGCAGCAGTCATCCACCCTGGAGACCCCCGACGCGCGCATCTACGGGTTCTTCGGCATCGTCATCGCCGTCATCCTGATCGTCGAGGCGGCGGCGCAGCTCGCGAGCAGCCAGATCCAGGTCGGGGCGCTCGTGTTCAACAGGGTCCTGGGCGTGATCGTCGGCGTCCTCACGGCGATCGTCCTTTCGGTCCTTGTCACCAACGAGCTGACCGCGGCCGGAACGCCGTTTGGTGGGGGAGCGCTCGACCCCCTGCAGCAGAACATCCGAGACGCGGTCCAGGGCTCGCACATCGCGGTGCCCCTGACCCACGCGATCGGCAAGCCGATCGTCACGATCTTCGGGCTCGCGCTGCCCGGCGACCCGCAGATCTACTTCAGCCAAAGCCCCGTCAGCTAGCTGGGAGATGCGAACAGAGGTCCGTCCGCACCTCCTGCGGTGAGCGAGTTCTTCGAGCGCCTGCGCGAGCGGGCGGTGGAGATCCACGTCGAAGATCACCTGCGCGCGCGTTTGGAGAGAGGCGACAAGCTGCGCGTGAAGCTCGGCCTGGATCCGACGGCGCCCGACCTGCATGTTGGCCACCGGGTCGTG
>DASXNH010000254.1:0-5013 GCA_036495195.1 Candidatus Dormiibacterota bacterium | reverse complement strand
CCGTGCCCAGGGCGAAGGCCACTGCGGCCAGTACCGCTAAGGCGTACGCCACTTTCCCCCCCAGCGCGGGCTGATGTCAGTCCCGCGACGTCCACGTGCGCAACCTGGTCCTTCCGGCCAAAACAACGAGCACTGGCTCGTCACCGTCACGGCTGCCCGGTCAGAACCGCGCCGGCACTTCGCGTGGGTGTGTGTCCGGCTCCCGGTAGTCGCCCTTTTTTTGGCGAGCCGGTAGGGAGACATGTGCCACTTTCTCGTTCTTGTAGGGGACCAGATCGAGAATATGGCTGATGATGTTGAGGCGCGCCCGCCGCTTGTCGTTCGAGTCCGCCACGTACCAGGGCGCCACTTCGGTATCGGTCGCGACGAACATGGCGTCGCGTGCCCTCGAATAGTCGTACCAGCGCCCATAGGACTCGAGGTCCATTTGCGAGAGCTTCCAGGTCTTGCGGCCGTCGTCGATACGAGCAGTCAGACGCCGCGTCTGCTCTTCCTGGCTGACCTCGAGCCAGTACTTGAGCAAAATCACGCCGGAATCGACGATCGCCTGCTCGACGAACGGAACGAGCTCTAGAAACCGAGCTGACTCCTGGGGGGTACAGAAGCCCATCACGGGCTCGACCCCGGCGCGGTTGTACCAGCTTCGATCGAAGATCACGACCTCACCCCCGGCGGGGAGGTGAGGCATGTAGCGCTGGATGTACATCTGCGAGCGTTCACGCTCGTTCGGGGCGGGCAGTGCCACGACCCTGAACACGCGGGGACTGACCCGCTCGGTGAGCCGCTTGATGACACCGCCCTTGCCGGCGGTGTCCCGGCCTTCGAAGACGAGGCAAACCTTGGCTTTCTCGTCAACGACCCAGCGCTGCATCTGCACGAGCTCCACCTGCAAACGCCGGAGCTCCTCTTCGTAGTCCTTGCGCCGCATATTGCTCACCGGCTCTCTCGGCTCTTTCGCATGACGACGGGGGTCTCCAGAGCGCGAGCTGCGTCGTGACCCGATTGCGTCTGTTCGGGGAGGTCCTAGGACTTCTGCGACTCGACGGCGTCGGCTTCGATCGCCTTTTGGTCCGCCTTGAGCTGCTTCTCGTCAATTTTCTGCGCCCGCTTCATGGCGGAGCGGACCTTGGCCTGCATGTCGGAAACGGCGACGACGATCAGACCGGCCTCGCCTTCGTCGAGCGATTCCCCCAGGTCTTTGAGGTCACCGCGGCTCATCCCCGCCGCTGCGTGCCCGGCCAGCGCACCGAGCAGGGCGCCAGCACCGGTCGTGCCCAACAGGAGGCCTCCGCCGATGGCGGCGGCCGGGAACAGGACGATCACGAGACCCGTTGCCAGCCCGACCCCGCCACCGAGCACACCGCCGACACGGGTCGGGGTCTCGTGCTTCTTGACGATCTTGACCTTGCCTTTGTGATCGCGCTCAATGACCGCTGCGTCATAGGCGTCGACCAGGTTGGCCTCGGTGTGGAGCTTCTTGATGAGGTCGTAATCAGCCAGTGCATCAGCAGCATCGCCGTAAACACCGCAGTACACCAGCAGAGTGTCGATGGGCATGTCAGCGCTCCTCTCTCAGGTCGAGTGGGCCTGAGACTAGTTGCGCTGAAGGGTTAGAGGCGGCTCAACTCCTGTGGGCTGAGAGGCGTCTCTGCGGGGGCGCCGTAGGCGGCGAGCGCGTAGATCACGAACACGCCCAAGGCGATGTAAGTCAGGGACCAGATCGGGTAATAGGGCATCCACCAGATGGCGCTGATGGCGCCGATTGCTCCTGCCGCGATACCGATCCAACGTCCCAACTGAGAGCGACCGAGGACCGCCACGCCACACAGGATCAAGATGATGCCGACGATCAGGTAGACCCAGCCATAGGTCTTCAGGCTGGTGCCGAAGATGGCATCTTCGAGATTCTGGGGCACAGCCCCGTGATAGCGGAAAGCCCAGATCGCATCGAAGATGCGCATGACGCCGGCCACCCCCAACACGATGGAAGCGAAGATGACCCATCCGTGACCCCGGTCGTTCATGACAAACCCCCCACTGAATGCGCTCGCCGCGTCAGCGCGCCGAGCGGCTTTGTCCCCTCACCAGGTATATACCCGAGCCGCCCTCAATGGAAGAGATCGAAGAAGGTCCGGAACGAGCCCTCGTTCGATGAGTCTCCGAAGACACAACGGCTGGGACGGACCTGAGCAGACAATCGCTGGCAATTTGGCCGCAAGAGTCTTATTCTCACGCCGAAGTGTTCATTCCGGGTGCAGGGAGGACCATGCTTGCGTACGACTACCCGCTGGGCGGGGTGTTGTTGTCGATGCTGTACTTCTTCTTGTTCTTCATCTGGATCTGGATACTCATCACGGTCTTCATGGACATCTTCCGCAGTCCTGACCTCGGCGGCTGGTCCAAGGCGCTGTGGTGCATCTTCTGCATCATCCTCCCCTTCCTCGGTGTCTTCGTCTACCTGATCGCCCGCGGCGGAAAGATGCAGGAGCGGAAGCTGCATGACGCCGCCCAGCAGAAGGAGGCGTTCGACTCGTACGTGCGTGAGGCAGCCGGGAACTCGGGCGGCGACGTCGCGTCCCAGCTCAGCCAGCTCGCCGATCTGAAGGCGCAAGGCGTGCTCACTGACGCCGAATTCGAGGCACAAAAGGCCAAGGTTCTGGCCGCGGGTTGACACCAAGCACGGACGATCGCGTCACAACGAGGAGGAGCCGCAAATGGCAGAGGCGAACGAAGCCCTGGGCCCGATCAGTTACCTGGTCGTGGAGTTCCCGGGGAGCAAGATGACCGGCGAGGGTTTGCCTCTTTTGGCGGACCTCGCTGCACAGGGCGTGATCAGGATCTTGGACCTGGTCTTTGTCGCCAAGGGCCAAGACGGCTCGTTGGGGATCATCGCTCTCGCCGATCTGGATCATGACGGGACGATCGATCTCGCCGTGTTCGAGGGTGTCTCCTCGGGCCTGGTGAGCCAGGCAGACCTCGACGACGCGGCGCCCGTGATCGCCCCGGGGTCGTCTGCCGCCATCCTCATCTTCGAGAACCGCTGGGCGACGCCCTTCATCCAGGCGCTGCGCCGTGGTCAGGCGCAACTCGTCGCAGCCGGCTATATCCCACACACCGACCTTGAGGCCGCGCTCGACGCGGCGGAAGGCTGAGAGGAGACCGACATGCCCCTTCTCCGAGGCATCGCCCGTACCGCCGCGATCGCCGGCACGGCGACCGCCGTGTCCAACCGCGTCTCGCGTCGCCAACAGAACCGCTGGGCCCAACAAGAGGATCAGCAGTATGCCCAGCAACAACCGCAGTACGCCGCACCACCACCGGCCGCGCCGGCAGCGCCGGCCAGGGATCAGGTGGCACAGCTGAAGGACCTCGCCGAGCTCAAGTCCCAGGGAATTCTCACCGACGCCGAGTTCGACGCGCAGAAGGCGAAGATCCTGGCCTCCTGATCACGGCAGTGCTCGGCGCCGAACCTGACCAGCCGTGCCGCGATCAGAGATCGTCGATCGGCGGCTCACCTTCGAGCCAGTTCCACTCGCTGTCCAACATGAACTGGGTCGACCAACCGGCCGGAGCCTCCGGCCACTCCCGGAACAGGAGCAGCGACAGCACGACCGCCTCAGCGGCGGCCGGCGTCCGCTCCATCGCCAGCGCGCGCACAAGGTCGACGAAGTCGTCTGGACGGTCGGGCACCTCGGCGACGGTTCGCAGCAGCCACTTGGGGTACGGGTACAGCACCCGGTTGTGGGCCAGGATCAGCCGGCAGGCGAACAGCGCCAACCGGCTCGCCGCCCACCCGGCGAGGTACGGGTCGCGTCGCTTGGCCGCCTCGCCCACATACCACTGGGCGGTCTGCGCCTGCGCGAGGAAGCGGGCCATGCGCTGCCCGACGCCGGCGTCGGGATAGGTGGCCGCCGCCTGCACCAGCGCACCGAGCGATGGGTCGGTCGTCCAGGCCATGATCGCCCCGAGGAAGGCTGATCGGGCTGGCTCGCTGCCTCGCTCCACGACGGCTTCGAGGAAGGCCCGGTCGATGTACTTGGCATCGACGTAGCCACCCTCGTAGTCGCAGAGCTCGGTGGAGAAGAAGGTGAGCTCGCCGCTGGCTCGGCGACGGGCGAACGCCTCGTCGGTGACGATCACGAACCCGTCGACGTCGCTTTCGGCGCTGCCGTACCCCTTGGTCAGAGAACCGGCCACCACCACGGCGAGCACCTCGTCGTCCGCGGCGGCCGCCTTGGCCCAACGCTCGATCGCGTCTCGATGGTGCTGGAGCACGGCCCCTCCCGGTCGACACGATCATGGCAGACCGGGGCAAGGCGCTGACCGGTGACCACCCAAAGCGCACGACGCGGCTGGGAAGGAGCACGGTGGCTCCCCAGATCGATCTATTGCCCCAGGGCGATGAGCGAGCCGTTGTCGAGGGGCACGTAGACGATCCCATTCGCCACCGCGCACTCCCCCTGGATTTCGCTGACCCCTGTCTTGTAGGCGAGGAGCGTGCTGCCGTTCGTTGCATTCAGGAAGAGCACGGTGCCGCTCAGAGTTCCCTCGACGACGACGCCGGGGACGACGGTGATGCCCCCGAAGAATTCACTCGATTGGCAGCTCCGCCAGACGAAGGCTCCGGTCGAAGGGTTCAGCGCATCGATATTCCCCTGGCAGCCGGCCCCGTTGATGGTGGTGTTGCCACCGGCCACGTAGAGATTCGTGCCGTCCCACGAAGCCGAGACGATGGATCCGACCGCGGGATCCCCACTGGCGGTGGCGACCGTCGACTGCCACACGGGTCCGGCGGCGACGTTGGTGCGGTCCCACGCGTAGAAGATGGCGTCCTTGTCCACCGCGCCCACGAGGGATCGAGTCTGGCCGTTGATGGTCGCCGTGAACAGGGTCGGAGTGCCGCCGAAATCGGGATCGCCGGCGCCCTGGCTGGAGACAGGCACATTCCAGAAGCCGAGCACGCTGAGGTCGCTCGCCTTGAGTTCCACGATGGCGGGAGCCATGCCCACCCCG
>DASXNH010000253.1:0-1675 GCA_036495195.1 Candidatus Dormiibacterota bacterium | reverse complement strand
AGCGGCCCAAGCGCCCAGCGCGGTGTCATTTTTGGCAACCGGGGAGGTAGAGGACGCCCACTGAAAGAGCTGCTGGTAGCTGGCACCAAAGGTCAGCCCATATTGATCGTAGATTCGCTTCCGGAATGCATCGAGCTTGGCATCCCAGGGAAACTCGAGCGCGGGGAACAGCGACCCCCGGGGTTCCTGCGCGTCAGCTTGTGGCTGGCCCTGATCCGGATCCTCGTTAACGTCAGCGTAGGTTGTCCCGTGCGGCTGCTGCGCGCGAGCCTCGTCGGCCTGCGTCATGCACACGAGCAGCAGGGCAAGGGCGAAAGCGACCAGCCGGTAGGTACGGTCGGGTTTGTCGGTGTTGCGGAGCATAGTAGGTTGAAATTCAAGCGATAATCAGCCTTTGGCCCACTCGGTCCGACCCACCGCCCCGCTCGAGACGAGACGATCCATCTCATCGCGACTGTAGCCGAGCTCACTCAAAATTGCGGGGGCGTCAGCGCCGATGCGCGAAGCGGCAGGAGGTCGAGGGGACGGTTCCCCATCGAAAGCGAACCAGGTTGGCGCGAAACACTCAGTCTCCCAGCCGTCCTTCTCGCGCTTCTCGAACTTCACGGTCGTGGTTGGATGGTCGCGGTGGCGGTCGGCAAGTTGCTTGCAGGTCTGCACCGGCGCCGCCGGAATGTTCTGCTGCGCACACCAGGCAAGCGCCTGCATCTGGTTGCGTTTGCCCAGCTCGGCGGTGATGTTGCGCGGCGCCTGGGCGGAGATCCAGCCGTCGCTGAGCTGGTAGACGCGTGCGCCCTCGGTCATGCCGGTTGCAAGCTGGCCGCGCGCGCTGGGCGGCGGTTCGCTGACCGGGCGCTGGAACAGGAGCTGGATTAGGGTTGCCGCGTTGCAGAGTGAAGTCTCCGCCCAGTCGCCAACGTCGTCGCCGCGCCGCTCCCGCGCGTACAGCGCCAGCATGCCCGAATAAGCGGCCAGATAGCCGCAGAGATAGTCCACTGCGGAGGCGATGCCGTGGAAGGTCGGTGTCTCCGGCCCGCCGAAGCGCATCATCACGCCGGTCGTGCCCTGGATGGACGGGTCCCAGCCCTTGTCATGATGCCGCGGGCCGTGCCGTTCGCCGCGTGTCGCGGTGATCTGCAGCCCGATCGCATGCGGGTTGCGCTGCTTGAGCGATGCCGCGTCGATACCGAGGCGTGCCATCTGGTCGTCCATCATGTTCGCCACCACGATGTCGGCGCGACCGGTGATCTGGTGAATTATGTTAAGCCCCTCCGGCTTTTTCCGGTCCAGGATGATGCTGCGCTTACCGACCGAATTCTCGCCCGACCACAACACATGAATGGTCGGCGGCGGCTGCGGGTCCATCACGTCCAACCGGGTCACCTCGGCGCCGAGTTCGACCAACATGCGCGTGCAACTCGGCCCAGCGAGAACGTTCGTCATGTCCACGACCTTGTAGCCTTCAAGGGGCAGCCGCGCCTTGGCTCGGCCCGACGTCGCCGTCAGCGCGGTGGCGCCAGCCGGCAGCGTCTGAGCGGTGCGGCGCGCGACGAGAGGCGCATAAGGCAGCGCGCTGCGCATCCATACCGCTCGCCCGATCTGCAAGTTTTCCGTACCGGGGATCTCGAGGAAGACGCCGGCGGCGCGGGCATCCGCGTCTCGCTGCCACTCCTCC
>DASXNH010000252.1:0-2066 GCA_036495195.1 Candidatus Dormiibacterota bacterium | reverse complement strand
ACGGAGTTGGAACGCTACACCCAGGCTCGGCTTGGCGGGAACAATCCCGCCGAGACCACCGGGCAGTTTGTCGTTGCCAAGTTCGAGCATGACACCGCCCGTCCGGTGGACGGCTATGCCGCGCCGCAGCTCCACACCCATGCGGTCGTCTTCAACATCACCGAACGCGCCGATGGCTCCACAGGCGGGAAGCAGACCAGGGCTTTACAGGAGCGCAGCTTGTTCGAGACCCAGAACTTTGCCACGGCTGTTTATCAGTCCGCATTGACCTATCAGCTTCGCAATCTCGGCTACGAGATCGAGACGGGAAAGAGCGGCGCCCCGGAGATCAAGGGCTATTCGCAGGCCTACCTCGATGCCTCCAGCCCTCGCTCTCAGCAAATCAAAGAGCATCTCGAGAAGTTGGGTTATGGCGGCGCCCAGGCGGCGCAAATTGCAGCGCACGCGACCCGCGACAGCAAGCAGGTCCTGGCCCCGGGAGAGGTTTTGAGAGCCCACCGGCAGGTGGCCATCTCCTTCGGCAATCAGGCCGCGAAGGTGGTTGCTCAGGCTCGTCATCAGAGCGAGACTCTGGACCGCGAGCCCGATGTATTGCGAGCGCGGGCGAGAGAAGCCGTGAGCTACGCCAGGACCAGCAATTTCGAGCGCGAAGCGGTAACAGACGAGCGGGCGCTGATGCGCGACGCTCTCCGGCGCGGGATGGGTGAGACCACCTATACCGAGGTCCGGGTCGAGTTCGACCGCCGGGCCGAACAGGGCGACTTTCAGCAAACCAAGGGACGGAAACACGCGAGCGGGCGCAGCTTCACCACGCCGGAGACGATTGCCAACGAGCGGGCGAATGTGGCGCACGTCCTGCGCGGCCAAGGCAGCCTCGAACCCATGATGACGAACGAGCAGGCCATCGCCCAGGCTGACACCCGGCCGTTCCTGAACCCGGCCCAGAGAGGCGTGATTCAGGAGGTTTTAACTTCTCCGGACCGCATCCACGGCTTGCAGGGATTGGCCGGAGCCGGGAAAACGACGACCCTCGAGGCCATCCGGGAAGGGGCAGAACGGAGAGGTTACGCCGTCGAAGGCTTCGCCCCCACGTCGAGGGCGGCGGGCCAGCTCCGCGAGGCGGGGATCAGCGCGACGACGCTGCAGAGTTTTCTCGCCCGCGGAGGCGAGAATCAGGCGACCGGTGAGCCTTCAGGCCGGCACCTCTATATGTTGGACGAGTCGAGTCTTGCCAGTACCCGGCAGATGCGGGACTTCCTGGACAAGATCAGCCCTAATGACCGGGTGCTTGTCATCGGCGATACCCGGCAGCATCAGGCGGTTGATGCGGGCCGGCCATTCGAGCAGATGCAGGACGCCGGGATGCGTACATCGCGGCTTGACCAGATCATGCGCCAGAAAGATCCCGAACTGCTTAAGGCTGTCGAGCAGCTGGCCAAAGGAGAAACCAAAGCCGGCATCAGGATGCTAGGAGAGCAGGGCCGGATTACCGAGCTGGCCGATGCCCAGGATCGCATTCGAGCCATAGCCAGGGATTACGCTCGGCAGCCCGAGAACACGATCATTGTCTCGCCCGACAACCGCAGCCGTCATCTGATCAACCAGGCCGTGCGAGTGGAACTCGAGGCGACCGGCGCACTCAAAAAGGATAGTCAGGAATTTGAAACCCTGACCCATCGCTCCGATATGACGGGCGCCGATCGGGAGTGGGCGGCGCGATACCACGAGGGCGACGTAATGAGGTACACCCGAGGCAGCAAGGCCGAAGGGATCGAACGGGGCAGCTATGCGACGGTCCTTTCTGCCAACGCCCGAGAAAACACCATCACCATAGAACGCGAGGACGGCCAGAGCGTCACCTATGATCCGCGACGGCTCAAGGGAGTGAATGTCTATCGCGAGACCCGCCAGGAGTTCGCCACCGGCGACCGCATCCAGTTCACCGCGCCCGACAAGAGTCTTGGAGTACGGAACCGCGACCTCGGCACCATACAGGCAATCGAGGCCGACCAGGTCACGGTAAAGCTCGACGGCAACGCCGAAGGCACCGTCCGCTTCGATCCAGG
>DASXNH010000251.1:0-9908 GCA_036495195.1 Candidatus Dormiibacterota bacterium | reverse complement strand
AACAGCGGGTGCAGTGACTCGCTCCAGATGCTCGACATCGCCAGCAGGACCTGGTGATCGAGTGAACCAAGCCACCCAGCGCTGACGACCAACGTGAGCACGACAAAGGCCACGACCAGCGCGACCAACATGAATAGGCGAGGGACGAGGGCCGCCACTAACGCTGGCAGCGGCGGCAGAAGACGGAGCTGCGACCCGCGATGCGCAGCAGCGACAGCGGGCGGCCGCACGTCAAGCAAGGCTCGCCGGCGCGGCCGTAGACCTGCAGCTCCTCCTGCTGCCCGCCGATCTCGCCCCACGCATCGCGATACGTATCGACAGAGCTACCGCGATTCTTGATCGCGACGAGCAGCGAAACCCTGAGCGCTTCATGCAGCCTCCGAACCGAGCCCTTGCTCAGGCTGCGCGCAACCCTGTCGGGGCGGAGACGCGCGCGATAGAGCGACTCGTCGGCGTAGATGTTGCCGACGCCGGCGATCGTGGACTGGTCAAGCAGCACCGCCTTGATCAGCGCCTTGCGGTTGCGAAAGCGCGAGTAGAGATCGTCGGCGCCAAAAGCCGGATCGATGGGTTCAGGGCCGAGAGGCGGCATCGCCCTGGCCTGCAGCAGATCCTTCTCGGTCCCAAGGAGCAGGCGGCCAAAGCGCCGCGGGTCGCGATATCTCAACTGCTTTCCATCGTCCAGGTCGAAGGCCGCGTGCGTGTGGAGAGCCAACGGGGTGGATGGATCCACCAGGCGAAGCTGGCCGGTCATGCCCAGGTGCACGACCAGGACGAGGTCGGCGACGAGACGGATGAGGATGTACTTCCCGCGGCGCCCGACCGAGCTGATGCGCATCCCGACCACGGAATCGATGAACACCTCAGGCTCAGGGTGCCGAACGATGGTGGGAAAGTGCAGCGCGCAGCGGATGATCGTGCGACCAATCAGATGGGGCCGCAGGTCAGCGGCAATGGTCTCAACCTCAGGCAGCTCAGGCACGGACCACCGCGAGCTTCTTCATGTCCGCCCAGTTCGGCCCGACCTTGGTTTCGACCTCGATCCCCGTCTCCAGGTCGTAAGCGCCGGTCATGATGCGCGGCACCTTCTCCGCGAACTGGTCCACCTCTGACTCCGGCACCTCGAACAGCAGCTCATCGTGGACCTGCAGCAGCATCCGTCCCTCGATGTGATCAGCCTCGATCTCACGCTGCAAGCGCACCATCGCGATCTTGATGATGTCAGCGGCCAGCGACTGCATGGGAAAGTTGATGGCCATCCTCTCAGCAGCGCTGCGCAGCTGAAAGTTGGGCGACCTCAGGTCGGGGATCGCACGCCGCCGCCCGGTCGCGCTCACGACGAAGCCCTCCTCCCGAGCCTTGCGTCTCACCTCATCCAGGTACTCCTTGAGGCGGGAGTACGTGGACCAGTACTCCTTGAGGAAATCCCGCGCCACATCACCGGTGATTCCCAGCTGCTGCGAGAGCCCGTATTCGCCCTGCCCGTAGATGGAGCCAAAGTTCGCCACCTTGGCCAGCCTTCGCTGATTCGGCTCCACAGACTCGATGGGAATCTTGAAAACAGCAGCCGCCGTGGCCGTGTGGATGTCCTGCCCAGCCGCAAATGCGCCAAGCAGCTTGGGATCGCCACTCAGGTGCGCAGCGATACGCAGCTCGATCTGCGAGTAGTCGGCCGACACCATTACGTGGTCCGGGCGCCCCGCCTTGAAAGCGCGACGGATGCGCTGCCCAAGCTCGGTCCGAATCGGAATGTTCATCAGGTTCGGATTCGAAGACGACAGGCGCCCGGTTGCAGTGCTCGCCTGACCGAACGACGTGTGAATGCGGCCGCTCATCGGATCGACAAGCTGCGGCAGCGCATCGACGTAGGTTGACTTCAGCTTCGACAGCTGGCGGTGCTCCAGGATCAGCCCGATGATCGGATGTTTCTCGCGCAGCCCCTCCAGCGTGTCGGCGTCTGTCGAATAACCGGTCTTGGTCCGCTTCCCCACCGGCAGCCGCAGATCCTCGAACAGCACCTTCGCCAGCTGCTGCGGAGCGCCGAGGTTGAACTTCTGGCCCGCAACCTGCTCCACCTCCGACTCGATGGCCGCCAGCTGCGCCCCCAGCTCCGCCTGCATGTCTTTGAGGTAAGCCACGTCGATCGCCACACCCTCCGACTCCATGTCAGCGAGGACACCGGCCAGGGGCAGCTCGATCTCATGAAAGAGGTAGTCGACCTCGAGGTTCTGCATCTCCGCTTCCAACCGGGGTCTGAGATTGAGGATGGCCTCGGCTCGGCGGGCGGCGAATTCCGCCGCCTCCTTGACCGGGACGTCAGCCACCCTGCGCGCCGCACGCCCGGTGCCCAGCAGCTGCTCGCTGCTCACCAGGGCCACGTCGAGAAACTCCTTCGCGAGGTCCTCCAGTCTTGGGTCGCGGGAGCCGGCGCCGAGCAGGTAGGCGGCAAGAAAAGTGCTGAATGCCCACTCGCGCTTGCCACCGCCAAGCGAGCGCAGCGCGAGCTCGGTCTCCTTCGCGTCATGTCCTGAGATGGGCCGGCCGGAAAGGGTGCTGGCGACAGCGTCCATCGCCTCCGGTTTGGCGACGTAAAACGTCTCCGTGCCAGTCGACACGCCAAGGCCGATGGTTCGCGCACCGCGGCTGGTGCCTTCGCTCAACGCGTACACACCGACATTGGCGGAACCATCGAGAAGGCTCGCCGCCTCGGTCGGATCGTCGACCACCTTCAGGCCCGCCGGCTCGGGCGCGGCTTCGAAGGTGAGGCTTGGCTGCACCGGCACCTGGTCCGGCGCGGGGAAGCGGCTCAGCAGCTGCCTGAACTCGAGCCGGTCGAACACGGCCCGCGCCTTGTCGTAGTCGTACCTGGTCCATCGCGCAGTCTCGAGGTCGAGCTCGACCGGCACGTCGCGCACGATCGTGACCATCCGCTTGCCCAGCCGGATCTGGTCGGCATTCGCCTTGATCGAGGTCTTCAGACGCCCTTCGGGTAGCTCTTCGACGCGCTCGAGCAACGCCTCCACCGAACCAAAATCCTGGACCAGCTTGGCGGCGGTCTTATCACCGACGCCTGGGACGCCGGGGATGTTGTCCGACGTGTCGCCACGCAGAGCTTTGAAGTCGATGAGCTGCGCGGGCTCGAAGCCGTAACGCTGGCGGACCTGGTCGGGTCCGTAGACGAACGTATCCGTGATGCCGCGCCTCGGCACCAGGGCCTCGACCGACTCGGACACCAGCTGCAGGCAATCGAGGTCGCCCGAGACGATGGTCACCGAATGGCCTCGCTCCTCGGCCAGCCCAGAGAACGTGCCGATCAGGTCGTCGGCCTCAAAACCGGCGATGCCATGGATCGGAATTGAAAAGCTGGTGAGAATGTCGCGCACCATCTCGATCTGCGGCCGCAGGTCGTCGGGCATCGCACGGCGGCCCGCCTTGTACTCGACGTACTCCTTGGACCGCCATGTCGGCGCACCGACATCGAACGCGGCCACTGCGTATTCAGGGCGCGACGCCAGCACGATGGCGAGCATCGAAGTGAAGCCGTAGGCGGCATTGGTCACCTGCCCGGCCGATGTGCTCATCGGCGGCAGCGCGAAAAAAGCGCGATAAATGAGGCTGTGGGCGTCGATAAGGACCACCCGTCCCCTCCGTCCTTTGGGCACCATCGGATTTTACGTTCGGTCCGGTGAAGGCCGGCCGAACGCCCCTCCCGACCGCCGGGGAAGGGGACGTGAAGCGCACCAATACTCGAGGCGCTACCGGGCTCTAGGAGTAATGTGATCCCGGATGAAAAACCTCATCGAGGTATCGGTGGACAGCATCCGAATCCACATGCCCACCGCCCAGCACCTGGTGATCCTCAAGGAGAAGGAGGCGGACCGCTACCTCCCGATCTGGATCGGCTCCTTCGAGGCCCAGGCCATCGCGACCAAGATCTCAGGCAACCCCCTCGGCCGCCCCCTCACCCACGACCTCATGGCCACGGCCTTCGGCGACCTCGGTATCAGCGTCAAGCGCATCGTGGTCACCCGCCTTGCCGACCAGGTCTTCTACGCCCGCCTCTACGTCAAACAGGACGGGCGCGACCTCGACTTCGACGCGCGGCCCTCGGACGCCATAGCGCTCGCCGTGCGGGTCGAGTGCCCGATCTTCGTTGCCACCGAGGTGATGGAGACCGCAGGCATCATCCCCGACCCGGACGAGGCGTCGGACGACAAGGACAGGATCGAAGGTCCTGTCGACGAAGAGAGGCTGGCCGTGTTCAGAGACTTCGTCAACAGCCTCGACCTGCCCGATCTTCCTGAGTTTCCCGATGAGCCCCGCGGCAAGGACCAACCCGGCGGCAGACCCGGTAAGGGCTGAGCAGCTGCCACTCCTAAGCGACGTCGATTTCGCCCTTCGCCTCCTTGTCACCGCCGTGCTCGCCATCGCCATCGGGTTCGAGCGCGAGGTTCACGGCCATCCGGCGGGAATCAAGACTCTCGGACTTGTCGGTGTGGGGGCATGTCTGTTTTCGGGGCTTGGCCTCGAGGCTTTTCGCGGATCGACAGACCCGACCCGAATCGCGGCCCAGGTCGTGACTGGAGTTGGTTTCCTGGGAGCGGGCGCAATCCTCCGCCAGGGCAACGAGGTCCACGGCCTCACGACAGCCGCCTCGATCTGGGTCGTCGCGGCGATCGGGATGGCGGTCGGCTTCGGCTTCTACGTGCCCGCGATCTTCACCACTCTTCTGATCCTCGCGATGCTGTTCCTTCTCCGCCCGGTCGAGTCGATACTGTTCCACCGGTACAAGAAGATTCAGGAGTCGGTCGAAGTAAAGATCGTCCCGCCGTAATGAAACTCGGGACCAATTGACCGCCCGCGGCGTCGCCATCGTCACAGACTCCACGGCGGACCTACCCCCCTCGCTGGCCGCCGCCCGACGTATCACCGTGGTGCCGCTGACGCTGCACCTGGATGGGCAAAGCCTGCTGGACGGAGTCGACATCACGCCGGCTGAGTTCTACCGCCGCCTTCCGCTCGCGATCACCCATCCCACCACCTCGCAGCCGTCGGCTGGGCGCTTCGCGGCGACCTTCACTGAGCTGCTCCAAACCCACGAATCGGTCGTCTCGATTCATATCTCGGAGAAGCTCAGCGGCACTCTGGACTCGGCTCGACAAGCGGCCGCCATGACCGACCCGAGTCGCGTTCGCGTGATCGACTCCGGCGTTGCCTCGATGTCTTTGGGTCTGATCACGCTGGTCGCGTCAACCCTTTCCGCGCGCAGCGCCGATGCCGAGGCGATCGAAGGGAAGGTGGAGGCGATGAAGCCTCACCTACAGACGTACTTCTCGGTCGCGACGCTCGAGTTCCTACGACGCGGAGGACGCATCGGTCGCGCCAACGCCCTGCTCGGTTCGGTGCTTCAGGTCAAGCCGGTCCTCTGCATCCGCGATGGTTTGGTGACGCCGCTGGAGCGGGTGCGCACATTCGAGCGCGCGCTCAGCCGCGTCATCGACCTGACGCGAGAGCTGGATCACGGAAAGGGCGTTTGCATAATCGTGGGCCACGCTGACGCGCAGGCCGATGCGGAGCGCGTGGCTCGCGAGCTCAACCCGATCGCCGACACACTGATGATCCAACCGCTGGGCCCGGTGGTCGGAGCGCACGCTGGACCAGGGGTGGTTGGAGTGGGCTGCTACTCGGCGGACCTCTTCCCTCTGGGAATCAAAACCTCAAGCGAGGCGACCGCTTCTCACTAGGCGCTCCACCGGACGGTTGTCGGTGTGACGAATTTCCTCACCCGGCCTTCGACCGCCAGGGCCTGCAAATGCGCGAGGCCTTCCTGTAAAGCGGCGCGCTTCTCCCACGAGTTGTCGCGCGGGCCCCACAGCTCCAGCGCGACCGACCATGCGCTGCGCTCGCCGCGGGAGACGATGGCCGCGATCTGGTCCAGCCGCCTTTTGTGATGCGCAAGCAGCGCCGTCACCCGTTTTGGCGCGTCGGAGAAAGGTCGACCGTGGGCGGGCAGGATGAGCCGGGGCTCGCTGCCCGCCAGACGTCGAAGTCCGTCGAGATACTCATGCAGTGGATCCGGCGTGCTCTGTGGGTGCAGGCCAATGTTGGGTGAGAGCTCCGGCAGCATGTGGTCGCCCGCCAGCAGCAGCTTGTCGCCCGCGTCATACAGGCAGACGTGCCCCGGCGAATGTCCAGGGGTCCACTCCACCCTCAACCTTCGGCGCCCCACCTCCAGCGTTTCGGCTCCCTCGAGCTGGACCGCGGGCACCGCCGGCTTCACGATCTCGCTCAATGCCCGCTGTGAGTTGCTCAGCACATCCACCTCGTCCTCAGGGACTCCGTTGACCAACAGGTACGTGCGCACCTCCCCCACGAGGTGCTCGAGCTCGATGTACCGCGGCTCCACCAGCGGGACCTCGAGGCGATGCAGGTACAGGTCCGCAAGCCCGGGACCGGCGAAGACACCGGCGGCACCGTAGTGGTCTGGGTGGATGTGTGTGACCACCAGGCGGCGGATGCGTGTGGCACCCACCTGCCGAACCGCGGCGTGAATCGCGCCGACCGATTCGTCTGTGTTCATGCCGCAATCCACGAGGTCCGCCTCGTCGCCGTCCGGAAAGATGAAGACGTTGACGAGGCCGTCCTCGAACGGGATCGGCAGGCGCAGCTCGAAAACGTCAGCCGCCACCTCGGTCAACGCAAGGCCAGTCGCCACGCGGGCATTGTCGCTGACGTGACGAGGCCCGTATTGGGCGTCGGGATAAGATGAGATGGTTCTAGAGAACGACCAAGCAAGATCTCCTCAGGAGGAGCAAATGTCAGAAGTCCAGTTGACGCCAGACCAGATCGTTGAGGCCCTGCCCCGCTTCCTGGTGCCGGAAAAGGCAGGCACGACCAAGGCGACAATCCAGTTCGACCTGAGTGGCGACCATGCCGGCAAGTGGTGGGTCAAGATTCACGACGGCAAGGCCGAGACGGGCAAAGGCGACGCCCCCGAGACCGCCAACCTCACGCTGGTCGCCGACTCGGGCGATTTCGTGAAGATCATGACGGGCCAGCTGGACGGCATGTCCGCCTTCATGTCTCGCAAGCTTCAGGTCAAGGGCGACATGGGACTGGCGGTCAAGCTCCAGACCCTGTTCAAGAGACCGAGCTAAAGCAGGTCCTCGCAGCTCAGTAGAGAAACTTCCAGGTGTTGAGCCTGGTCGACATGAACGCCTCGAGATCGAGCCCGTCCTTGTTGAACCGCAGCTCCATGATGACCACGTGGTGCGCCGTCAGCGCGATGCGCCGTCCATCGGTGAGCTGCTGGGCCTCGGTGGCGTCCCCCCATTGGATCGACTGACCCGCCTTCACGGGCTTCAGGTTGGTTTGCATCCAGGTCGCGAGGTCGGAGGCGCCGGCCCTGTCATACGTGGAGATGACCATCAACCCGAAAAGGCCCGCGTTCGGTGCGCAGGTCGGGCGTGGCGTCGCTCCCGCGATGGGAGTGCCCTGAACACAGGGCACGTCAGTGATGCTGAGCAGGATGTCCAGGTGGGTCGGTCCGGCATCGACGGGGTTCGCCACGCGCTCCAGGTACTGCCAGGTGGCGGGGTAGCAAAAGCCCCAGCCGGCCTGGCCGTCCTCAAAGCCGTGGTCGGCCGACTGACAGTTCAAATCGCTGCCGATCTGGGCGACGCTGGGGGCGGGATGAGTTACCGGACCCCGGGTGCAGGCGTTAACCAGAAATAGCAGGACGAGAGCGATCGTCAGTTTCTTCATGACCCGGGACACAGGCGACTAATTGTGCGGGACCTGGGTAGATGGCTATGGGCGGACGTTGTGACTGACGAACCAAATCGTTGCCTGGTCCGGTATCTCAAGTGGAAGGAGAGGTTGCCAATGGCAAGTCGCAAAGGTCCAGACCCAGCGCCGGAGGAAATGCTCGAAGCTGAGCGGCGGAACCTGGAGCACCTGGCGGCAGCGTGCGGCGAGGAGGCCGGCTTGCACCGACCTCTGAACGACGTCACCGGCGGGGTGATCACGGGAATTCCAGAAGAGGCGGATCTCGCGCAAGCCCTTTCCGACCGCGAAACGTCGGATATCCTCGTCCACCTCCTCGACGCCAATCGCGAGCAGGTCGAACACGCGCTGGAGCGGGTCCGCCAGGGCGCGTACGGCATCTGCGAGGCTTGCGCCGGAAGGATCCCGACTGAGCGCCTGAAGTACCAGCCATCGGCAACGCGATGCGTCGAATGCCAATCACAGTGGGACCGCATGAATGGGAGAACGGCTTAGAACCGCCAAACAGGCGGCCAAGACGTTTCCCCGCTTGCCAAGCCGGCGCCAGGGGTGGAACGCCGGGAGCAGGCAGGAGTGCGGAAGGCGTCAGAGCGGTGGGGTGAAAGGCCCTCCCTCGCAAGAGGGAGGGTCGGGGCAGCAGGTCCCGGGACTTAAGGGCCAACAGCCGCTGGCTAATTCCTGCTTGGCCTCCTCACCAAACCGAAGTACCCAAGCACCAGCCCCGCGATGACCATCACCCCTCCAATCCAAAACCACGTCATGTCGCCCGTCATGACGCTGCCCGGGATGTAGCCCAGCCCCTGCCCGGCGAACACCGCGCCAATGAGCAGCACGAGGACGCCAAGGACGCCGAGCCCTGTCCTCATCCCTACACCCCGCCGTAAACCACCGACTTCTGCTCGGTGTACGAGTAGTAGGCCTCCAGGCCATGCTCCTTGCCGAACCCCGACTGCTTGACGCCCCCGAAGGGCAGCTCGTCGTGCGCGATCTGCAACGCGTTGACCCACGTGTAGCCAGCCTCGAGCTCCTGCACGGCCCGGCGCGCCTGCGCCATGTTGGCAGTCCAGATCGACGACCCAAGACCGAATGGTGAGTCGTTGGCAAGGCGTAGCCCTTCGTCCAAATCCTTGATGCGCCGCACAGGTAGCGCAGGCCCGAAGACCTCCTCCTTCCAAACGCGCGCGTCGTCCGGGACGTCGACGAGGATCGTCGGCTCGATGAACCAGCCGTTGTCGTACTCCTCGCCCGTGGGCCGACCCCCGCCGAACAGGGCCTTGGCTCCGCGCCCGAGCGCATCCTTGATCTGGGTCTCGACCTCGGTTCGCTGGGTCTCGCTGTGCATCGGACCCATGCGGCTTGCCTTGTCAAGGCCGTTGCCTGGCTTGAGCTTGGAAACGCGGGCGAGGAGCTTTTCGAGCAGCGCTTCGTACACACCGTCCTGCACGTACAGGCGTTTGACCGCAAGGCAGGCCTGTCCGCAGTTGAAGTAGCGGCCAATCGAGATGCCTTTGGCCGCCGCCTCGAGGTCGGCGTCGTCAAGGACGATGCACGGGTCGCTGCCGCCCAGCTCGAGCGTGATCTTCTTCAAACCCTCAGCCGCACGGGCCATGACCTTCTTGCCAGTCGGCGTCGAGCCCGTCAACGCGATCTTCCGAATGAGCGGATGATCGACCATCGCCTCGCCGGTCGCCGTGCCGAGCACGACGTTGACGACTCCCTCCGGCAGCCCGCCTTCGATCAGCGCTTCAACGCAGGCAAGGGTCGAGAGCGGCGTCGTACTCGCCGGCTTGAGGACAACGGTGTTGCCGGCCGCGATCGCCGGGGCGATCTTGTTGGCGGCGAGCGTCAGCGGAAAGTTCCAGGGCACGATCGCGCCGCAGACTCCGATCGGCATGCGTATGACGAGTCCATAGGTCGTGGTGTCGGGCAGGGAGACGTGCTGGCCGTGCACCTTGTCCGCGAGGTCGGCGAACCACGCGATGTTCTCGCCAAAGCGCTGCGCCTCGAGCCTCGACTCGAGCAGCGTTTTGCCCTGCTCCCTGGTGAGGATCGGAGCGATCTCTTCCACCTTGGTGAGCATGTGATGCGCTGCCCCGTGAAGAATCTCGGCGCGCTTGGCGGGA
>DASXNH010000250.1:0-2522 GCA_036495195.1 Candidatus Dormiibacterota bacterium | reverse complement strand
CCGCGCGGGTGCGGCAGACTAATGAGTTTGCCAATGCCTGCCCTGCCGCTACCCAAGCCCTGACTGCTTCGCGCGGCGGACAGCGACTGACGCAGAAGACGGCGGCGATCCGTGGTATCGGCGTTTCCCACTGCACCTCAGGGTGGCTGGTCGCTGGCGAGTTGGCCGCCCCCCGAAGCACATGCGCCAGGTCCTGGCAGGCAATCACCGGGGCGGGCAGGTGGCGGTAAATGCGGGGGGCACGTGGTTGACTAATTCGTATGAAACCATGCCTTAATACGCTGCCGGTCAGCGGCTCAACCAGCCGGCCACGACGCTAGGAACTTGGGCCGGTATCGCCGTACGCGCGGGGTCGTGACCATGTAGTGTAATGTCCGGTCGCTGTCGGTACGGCGAGAACGGCAGGCAAAGCTTGCGCAGTACGTCAAGCCCGTTCCGCGATCAACGGGTTTCGCGTAGCAAGGGCGTGACCCGAAGCCCGAGCAAAAGTTAGGGAGTTGTTGTTCATGGCTCAGGGCACCGTCAAATGGTTCAACGCGGATAAGGGCTACGGCTTCATCGCGGTCGACGGTGGTAGGGACGTCTTCGTCCACTTCTCGGCAATTCAGGCGGACGGCTACCGGACGCTTGAAGAAGGTCAGCGGGTCGAATTCGAGATTACTCAGAGCGACCGCGGACCCCAGGCCGAGGCTGTCCGAATGGTTTAGTTCCGCTGCTTGACGCGGCAGGCCCGGTACCCGAACCTGGGTGCCGGGTCTTCGCGCGCCCGGAGTCCGGGTCTTCGCGCGCTGGAGTCTGGGTAGCAATAGAAGATCGCTGGCCTGCGCGGGGGGAGGCCTTCAGGACCCCCCGGCTTGCACTCTCACCCCGAGAGTGCTAAACAGGTCGTTGGCACTCTCGGGGTGAGAGTGACAACTCATAAAGCGTGATCGGGACGATGAGGCACTGCCCGCAGCAGGAAAGGACTGCCTGCGAGCGTGCCGTCCGTCGCGGGCGTCGGCTCGGTCGGCACTCAGAGGCAAAAAGTTCCAGGAGGACTAGGAGCCTATGGCAGCGAAGATGATCGCGTACGACGAGGACGCCAGGCGCGGCCTCGAGCGCGGCATGAACCAGCTGGCCGACGTCGTGAAGGTAACTCTCGGCCCCAAGGGCCGGAACGTGGTACTCGAGAAGAAGTGGGGAGCCCCCACGATCACCAACGATGGCGTGTCCATCGCCAAGGAGATCGAGCTCGAGGACCCGTGGGAGAAGATCGGCGCCGAGCTTGTCAAGGAAGTAGCCAAGAAGACAGACGACGTCGCCGGTGACGGCACGACGACTGCCACCGTGCTCGCTCAGGCGCTCGTCCGCGAGGGCCTGCGCAATGTCGCGGCCGGCGCCAACCCGATGTCGCTCAAGCGCGGCATCGAGGCTGCGGTCGAGCGAGTGAGCGAGGAGCTTTCCAAGCTCGCCAAGGACGTGGAGACCAAGGAGCAAATCGCTTCGACCGCCTCCATCTCCGCCGGGGACACCGCGATCGGCGAGATGATCGCCGAGGCGATGGACAAGGTCGGCAAGGAAGGCGTCATCACCGTCGAGGAGAGCAACACCTTCGGCCTCGAGCTCGAGCTCACCGAGGGCATGCGCTTCGACAAGGGTTACATCTCGCACTATTTCGTAACCGACCCTGACCGGATGGAAGCGGTTCTCGAGGACCCGTACATCCTGATCGTCAACTCGAAGATCTCGGCTAACAAGGACCTCCTGCCGCTGCTCGACAAGGTGGTCCAGGCCAACAAGCCGCTGGTAATCATCGCCGAGGACGTCGATGGCGAAGCCCTGGCCACTCTCGTCGTGAACAAGATCCGCGGCCTGTTCAAGTCGGTTGCCGTCAAGGCTCCGGGTTTCGGCGACCGCCGCAAGGCCATGCTGGGTGACATCGCTGTCCTGACCGGCGGCCAGGTCATAAGCGAGGAGATCGGCCTCAAGCTGGACAGCGCCGAGCTGGACATGCTCGGCCGGGCCCGCAAGGTCGTGGTTACCAAGGACGAGACCACCATCGTCGACGGGGCCGGCGACGCCGAGCAGATCAGCGGCCGGGTCAACCAGATCCGGGCCGAGATCGAGAACACCGACTCCGACTATGACCGCGAGAAGCTCCAGGAGCGGCTCGCCAAGCTGGCCGGCGGCGTTGCCGTCATCAAGGCCGGCGCGGCCACCGAGGTCGAGCTGAAGGAGCGCAAGCACCGCATCGAGGACGCAGTGCGGAACGCCAAGGCCGCCGTCGAGGAGGGTGTGGTCGCCGGTGGCGGCGTCGCCCTGCTCCAGGCGGGCAAGAACGCCTTCAAGAAGCTCGAATTGACTGGCGACGAGGCGACCGGCGCGCAGATCGTGCGCCGTGCGCTCGAGGAGCCGCTCAAGATGATCGCGGTCAACGCCGGCCTTGAGGGCGGCGTGGTGGCCGAGAAGGTGCGCCACCTCGAGCCAGGCCACGGCCTGAACGCGGCGACGGGTGAGTATGTCGACATGTTCAAGGCGGGGAT
>DASXNH010000249.1:0-23539 GCA_036495195.1 Candidatus Dormiibacterota bacterium | reverse complement strand
TCCTTGTCGATGCGTGGCTTGTAGTACATGCCCTCCATCTGGCCGATGGTGCAGAGCTTCATCAGGTTGACGTAGCCGTCGTGGTCTGCTGCCAGAAGCGTGAGGTGGTTGGGGTCGCGGTCGACCCGGCCCTCTCTCAGTAGGCGCGACCGGGGGGCGACGTAGACCTCGCAGCCCACGATCGGCTTGATTCCCGCCTCCTTGCAGGCCTTGTAGAAGTGGATCGCGCCGTACATGACGCCGTGGTCGGTGATGGCCACGGCGGGCATCTCGAGCTTGGCCGCGGCCTCCACGAGCGCGTGAATGCGGCTCGCCCCATCGAGCAGCGAGAACTCGGTGTGGTTGTGCAGGTGGACGAAGGTTTCAGGGGCGTGCGGCATTCTTTTGGCTGGGTGTGGCGGACCCCGGGGATAGTCTACTTGGCCTTGGCCGGCCGGATTCTAGGACCTGATTGGCGAGGTTCTCAGGTGCGGCGACGACTCTAAGGGCCAATAGGCGCCGATGACCTGGAACACCAATCTGTCTGATCATGATCAGACATAAGGTCAATCAGGTATTGCGGCGCTGCCCCAACGTTTTCTGGTTATGAAGACAAAGAAGGGCTCTGGGGCCCGTGAGTTGATCGACACCGGACGGAACAAGTCTTACGCGCGGCGCGATGGCAGCGGGCGGTTCACAGAGATGGTCGACCAGGGTCGCTCCCTGTCCGCCGACGCCCGCAAGCATGCCCAGACCAAGAAGCCGGCGAAGCAGGGCGACAAAGGCGACTGACCCGGCGCCCACGCAGACGACAAGGTCGTTTCAAAAAAAATGTTGCTCGCCGATTATTGCTTCGCCTTGCCTCGTTTTTGAAGGTCCCTGAGTTCGCTCACCCCACGCTCATTAACTAACCTTCACCGCACTCTGGGCGCTATGCGTTTTTTGCGGGTTGCGATTTCTGTCCGCCCGCCTGTAAGGTCGGAATTGCGTAGGGAGCTGCCCGGACGTTCGAGGGTCTGGTCATGGCGAATCCGCTGGTTGTTCGGCCCGTCTTGCTCTTCATGAGGTTTCGTAGCCAGTTGCGGCCCCCCGTATTGGCCCTCCTTCTCGCAGTGCGGGAAGGGGGGTCCTTTGCTTCCCGCGCGGCGGCAGCGGACGATGGCCGGCCACATACCGACGATTCGCTCGACGGCATGCCCTGGTCGCGGTGAAGCTTCTGCCAGCTCCGGAGACGAGGGATCCTGGCTCATCCTGGGCCGGATGGCTATCGAGGTGGACGCCTAGCCGAACCAGACATCCACGATGTCTGCGGTCGGGTCCTGGCGTTGGTCGACTGTCGCAATCTCCAACACAACGGAGTTGACGCCAGTCTTCAGGTTGTGCGCGATGACCCTCCCGTCCGGCGCGCTCGTGCCACGCGGCGCGCACTTGCACGGAATCCCCTCGTTCGACCAGATCACGAGGGGTGCGGTGAACACAGGCTGCGTACTGGTCGCGCTCGACAGCTGAGTCTTGACTCGGCTCGCGATATCCAGGCGCCAGGGGTGCGGAAACTGCTGCGCACCGTACGTGTCGAACACCAGCGTCCTCCCGTCCGGTGACAACGTCGGCCAGAAGTAGCTCGTCAGCTTCGGGCTGCGGGCCACCGGCTGCCCACCGGGATCAAGGCTCTTCACCGCCCCGGCTATGCCGGCCGCGGTCGTGGCCGCCAGGAAGTACAAGCGGTCGCCGGACCTGTCCCACGTTCCGAACTTGGCGCTCGCGTTCTTGAACCCGATCGACCCATCCAAGGCGAACACCACGAAGTTCGGCAGCTCATCCGGTGCCGCAAACAGCGTGTAGGTCAGCAGAAATTGGCCGGTCGCGGAGAACGCCAGCTGGTCGACAGGTCCCCACACCGGGCCAACTTCGGCTCCGATGAGCCTTCGGTTCAGCAGCAGCACGTCCTTCCCGCCGACCACCAGATGGGTGCTCACCCCTGAAACCTCGGCCTTCCGGTACGCCCAGCTGGCACCGTCGGGGCTGAACTCGACCTCGATTGGTGGGTCGACCCACGCTCGACTCCAGTTCAAGTTGCCCGTCTCCAGGTCCACGGTACCCACGAACGTCGAGTACCAGAACTCGATCTTCGTCGCCGAGATAAATCGCCCGCCGGCCGCGTTGAGCAGTTGACATACCTGCACCGGGCGCAGCGGATCCTCCACGTCCAGGACGTACAAAGCGGAGATGGTGCTGCCCCTCAATAGGAGAAGCGGATCGCGAGCCACGGGCAATTTGCCGCAACTGAGCTTCGGGTCCGGGACCGGCGATCCGCTGGAGCTGGGCGAGGCCGAGGGGTTCTGGAGCTCAGAAGGGACGCCGCTTGCGCTCGGGGACGCGGGCGAATTCGCCTGCGGGCCGTTGCAGGCGGCGATGGACAGCATCAGCACGACGGCGGCGCCCAGCTTTCGCACCCGCAGAGCGTAGCGGCAGGGGTCAGGCACAATGAAACGGTGGCTCGACTTTCGTTGCCTCCGCTCGCGCACGGCCCGGCTGAGGCTCATCACTCAGGGATTCGCGAAATCGCCAACGAGGCTATCCGCACACCCGGCTCAATCCGGCTCGACGTCGGGCAGCCCAACTTCCGCACCCCTGACCACATCGGCGAGGCGGGCAAGCGCGCCATCGACGAGGGCAAGACCTACTACACCCACACGCAGGGCATCCTCTCCCTCCGCGAGAAGCTCGTCGCCAAGCTCGCGCGCGTCAACCGGATCCACGTGACGCCCGACCGCATCGCCTGCACTCCGGGCGGGGTGGGCGCGATCTCCGCCGTCTTCGCCTCCGTGCTCGAGGACGGGGACGAGGTCCTCCTACCCGACCCCGGCTGGCCCAACTTCCGGATGATGCTGTCCTGGACCCACGCCGAAGGCGTCTTCTACCCCTGCCGCCCTGAGGCTGGCTTTCAGCCGGACCTCGAGGCCCTCGCCGACCTGATCACCCCGCGCACCAAGCTCGTGGTGGTCAACAGCCCTAACAACCCAACCGGCGCGATCTACCCGCGCCAGACGATCGAGAAGCTCGTCGAGCTCGCGCAGCGCCATAACCTGTGGATGATCAGCGACGAGTGCTACGACCAGATCGTGCTGGACGGCACCTGGACCAGCCCCGCGAGCCTCGCCCCCGACGATCCCCGGATCGCCTCGGTCTTCACCTTCTCCAAGACCTACTCGATGACCGGCTGGCGCCTTGGCTACGTCGCCGGTTCCGCTGAGCTCATCGACACGGTGACCAAGGTCCTCGAGTCGAATTCGTCGTGCACCTCGACCATAAGCCAGGTTGCGGCCGAGGCCGCGCTCGACGGGCCGCAGGACTGCGTCACCGACATGGTCACCGCCTATCGCCGTCGCCGCGACCTCGTCGTCGACCTGCTGCGCGAGGCCGGCATCTTCATCACCGAGCCGGCAGGCGCCTTCTACGTGATGGCGGATATCTCCCCCAGCGGACTCGGCTCGCGCGACTTTGCCTTCGAGCTCCTCCGGAAGAAGGGCGTTTCGGTCGCTCCCGGCTCGGCCTTTGGCGAGGTCGGGAAGGACGCGGTCAGGATCAGCCTGGCCAGCTCCGATCAGGATCTGCGCGAGGGCGTCGGCCGCCTGGCCGAGTTCGTCAGGCTGCGTGCGTAACGTTCCTGACACAGCCGGCGTTCTGGCTGATGTGCTGGTACTGAGGCCCTTCCTGTCGATCTTCATCCGCTCGATCGGTCCGGGACGTCTGCGCCTCGCGGCCGTCCGCTTCGGACACGGCCTCTAGCCGACTCGGGTCGGCGAGCTCTCCCCAGCGTGAACTGACTGACGGGCCGCCTCGCGACGAGAATATGAGGCCCATGGCCTCACCGGCGCAAAGGCACGTCCTGGTACTCGTAATCAATCTCCTCGCCATCGTCGAGTGCTTTGCCTGGGCTGTGGCCTGCGCCTACAACCTGGCGTTTCGCGCCGGCGATCCATTTGGGGCACCTGCCTCGCCTGATCGCGTCACTCAAAACACAGTGGTCGCCGTGCTGGTGGTCGCGATGCTGATCCTGAACCTCGTCGCCACCGCCGCCTTCATCCTTCGCAACCACGGCCTCGGCTTACCTCTCCTGGTCGGCATCCAGGTCGTCAACGTGGTCACCACGATCCTTCTCCTGAACGTTCAGGTCTCGAACAGCTGGTCGATGGCCCTGATGTTGAGTTCAGCCCCTTTACTCACGCTGATCTTGCTGGGGGTGCTATGGCGGGTGACGCCGCCGCCCCAAACCAACCCATAACCGGGGCATGACGTGTAGGATTGCCCCCTCGGTGCCCGTAACTGCAAACGTCTTCTCAACGTTGGACTACACGTGCTGCTGCTGAGGCCGGTTCTGGCATTCGCGGTTAGACAGCTGCGCCCTGGTCGCCTTCGCCTCGCCCTGCTGAAGCTCGGCCACGGCCTGAACGCCTTCTAACGAGCGCTGTTCTGCCGCTCGCCGGAGGGAATGTGGGTCAGCCTGATCCGCGCTCCAACAGAGCCACCGTCTCGATGTGGTACGTCTGCGGAAACATGTCCACGATCGCGGCCCTCCGCACCCTGTAGCCACCCCTGACCAGCGCGATCAGGTCCCGCGCATGCGTGGACGGCTCGCAGGACACATAGACCAGGCGCTCCGGTCCCAGCCTCAACAGCTCCGCCAGCGCGGCCGGCTCACACCCTGCCCGCGGCGGGTCCAGAATCACCGCCTGGTGCCGTCCCATCCTCACCTGGCGCAGCACCGTTTCAACCCTGCCCGGCACGTACTCGACCTTCGCCGAGTTGATCCGCGCGTTCAGATGGCCCAATTGCACGGCGCGCGGATTCTCTTCGATGGCCGTAACTCCAGCGCACGCTCGCGCCACGGCCACCGAGATAGAGCCGATCCCCGCATACAGGTCGAGGACGTGCTCCTCCTCTCCCACTGCGAGCATGTCGAGCGCCGCCTGATACAGGACGAGCATCTGCTGGTAGTTCGTCTGCACGAACGTGTCGCTGCGCACCCGAAAGCTCATGCCCCAGAACGTGAGTGTCATCGCGTCGTCCAGCAGCACCTGGTCGGGCAGCAGCTCCCCCACCCTCCGCGCGAACTCATCGCGCGGCCATACCGGCTCCTTGCCCCTGTGGCGCAGGCGCCACAAGAGTCCCTTGCCGTTCGGCTCGATGGTGAGCAGCAGGTTTTGCAGATGAGTCAGATGCAGCTCGCCCGCGGCCTGCGCGAACGCGGGCAGCGCTCGCTCGATGCGCAGGTCGTGGATGTCGCACGTCTCGATCGGCAACACGGCATGGGAGCGCAACCGATGGAATCCGAATCTCCAGCCCTCACCCGTTGGGACGGCCTCGAACTCACCCCGAATCCGGTAGCGCCACGGGTCGTGCATGCCCAGCACCGGCGTGTCCGGCGGCAGTCGCAGCCCGGCTCGTGACCAGGCCTCCTCCACGACCTGCCTCTTGAGCTCCAGCTGATGCGGATACGACGCGTGCTGTAACTGGCATCCGCCGCATGCGCCGAAGTACGGGCACCGCGGCTCGACACGGTTGGGGGAAGCCTCGATCACTCGTGTGGTCGCGGCCACAGCAACTCCGCCCTGCTTGCCCCGCGGCTCGGCTTCCACCACCTCGCCCGGCAGTGCGTAGTTCACCAGCCACACCCTCCCCTCGTCGTCGCGCGCGATGCTCGCACCGCCGTGTGCGGGCGAGGTCGGCTTCAGGATCACCGGCGCCAGAGCGCCATCGGATCTTTCGCGGGCTTGAACCCTGCGGCCTCCACGATCTGCGTGGCCAGCCTGAACCCACCGCCCACCTGATCAGGCTCGTGCGCGTCGCTGCCAAACGACACCGCCGCGCCACCCAGCTCGTGCCACCAGCGGATGACCGTCAGGCCGGGGCAAAGCTTGCGTTCGTCGCTTTGGCCTCGCGTTGTGTTCACCTCGAGCACGCAGCCCCGTTTCGCGGCCGCAATCAGCACCGCTCGCAGCTGCTCCTCGTAGTCCTCCTCGCGATAAGGCGCCATGCCGTCGGGCCAGTACCGCTTCGGATAGTCCAGGTGCGCCAGGACCTCGAAGGGCTGCGAGCTCTCGACCATCCTCAACACCTCGCGAAAGTATTCGGGAACGGCCTCGACCTGTTCGGCGAGAGAACGCAATTTGAACTGACTCGCGTCGACCTCTTCTCCGCCCAGGTGGATGCAATGGATCGAACCGAGCACTCGATCGAGCTCGCCCGCACCGAGCACCTCGGCCGTCTCGTTTGGAAACCAGTGGGGCTCGCCGAGCTCGACACCGCTCAGGATTCGCAAGCCTTTGAACTTCGCGCGGCACCTCTCGATCTCTTCGAGATAGCCCACGATGTCGACCGAGTGCTGACCCTTGTGGAGGGTGACAAAATCGGCGTGCTCGGTGAACGCCAGGGCAGGCAGCCCCACCTCAATCGCGCGCTCGCAGCAGCGCTCCATCGAGCCCTTCCCATCCCAAGACCATTCCGTATGTACGTGGGAGTCAGGCGGCAGTGGCACCGGACAAGGCTAAGAGAACCACGGTCGGCGCCGCCTATTTCGCCAGGCGATCGACCTCAGGCGTCCGGTTGGGCTGAACCAATTCCGGCAACCCGGTCCATCTCGCACGTGTGATCGTATGAAGGTCGGCGGTCAGCAATCGGGCCTGGTCGAGGGACACACTCCCGTGACGTTGCCCGATCCGTCGAGGACCACCCGGCCGCCGAGGGCCTGCGCCAGCGTCACGACGACACTCCGCTGCTGGGCCATCAAATCGCAGGCGACCATCTGTCCCGGCTTGGCATGCGATGTCGCCTGCAGCGCGATCGCGACCGCGGCCTGGGATTCGGCCACCACTGCCTTGTAGTCGGCTCCGCAGGGGCCGGGATCCGAGGGAGCGCCATAGAACGTGAAAGTCAGCGAGCGCCCATCCGCACTCATCACCGTCGACGCCATGGCGACCTGGAGCAGGACTCCTCCCTTCCAGAAAGCGGTCCGCACGATCGCGGGATAGGCAATCTCACCGTTGACGCCGATCCCTGAGAACAGCCAGGCGGTCATCTGGGCCTGACCGCGGTCCGTCACGAAATCGAACGTTCCCAGGCGCGCTGCGTTGATCACAAGCGGCGGGATCGAGGTGCACTGCGGGTCCTGCGAAGTGGTCTGGTTCGCGGACAGTGCGCCAAGCGCGACGGACGCTGAGATTCCCCGATAAGTTGCGCTGGTTCCATCCGTCCATGTGGCAACCGCCCCACTTGGAATGCTGGTGGGCAGAGTGACTGCAAGCGCGTACTTGCTGCAGATCGCCGCCAGCTTGGCATTGCCCGTCCCATAGCCGTTCGCAGGCGATGAGTTCTGCAACCACACAATCGGGCGGGGCTTCTGGTCGGCCGGGAACGAGGCCCAGCCGGTGAGAGCGCCCACGGGCGGGCTGATCGGAACGGCGCCTCCAGGCCCGTAGTCGACGTGGGAACCGCAGGCGACCAACGCCAGCGCCATCACCGCGGTGAGAGTCACCATCAGCTTCATGGCTTACCGAACGGCGGCCACCCGAGCGCGGTAACGCTTAGCCGATGAGTCTCACCAGCAGCTCGCTCGCGACCTTTGGGTTCGTTTGAGGGGCGCGCTTCTTCACGTCGGCCATCAGCGCGCCGAGCGCCTGCTTCTTGCCGGCTCGGTAGTCCTCGACCGCGCGTGGATTCGCCGCGATCACCGCCTGGACGAGCGCTTTCACCGACGCCTCGTCACTGTCCTGCGAGAAGCCCTTCTCCGCAACGATCTCGGCCGGCGCGCGGCCGCTGCTCAGCGAATCGCTCAACACCTCGCGGCCCTGGTCTCGGGTGATGTGCCCGCCTGAAACGAGCTTTACGATCTCTCCCAGAACCGCCGGGGTTGGCAGCTTGCCCGACGGCGCCACCTCGCCGATGATCCAGTTCGCGGTGGGCCTGGCCTGGGCGCCCCCCTTGACCGTCGCCTCGAACAGGTTCGCCAGATTCACATCGGCTGTGATCAGGCCCGCGTCGGCCGCGGGCAGGCCATACTCGCTGATCAGCCGCGAGCGCCGCGCGCCCGGCATCTCGGGCAGGGCGCTGCGCAACAGCTCGATCCACTCCGGGTCGAGCTCCAGCGGCGGCAGGTCCGGCTCGGGGAAGTAGCGGTAGTCCTCAGCGAACTCTTTGCTCCGCTGCGAAAAGGTGCGCTGCTCGGCCTCCGACCAGCCCCTCGTCTCCTGCAGCACCGTGCCGCCCGATTCCAGGACCTCGACCTGGCGCGCCACCTCGAACTGGATTGCGCGGTGGAGCGCCCGAAACGAGTTGATGTTTTTCAGCTCCGTCTTCACGCCCAGCTCCTCGGAGCCCGGGCGACGAATGGAGATGTTCGGCTCCGCGCGCAGCTGGCCCTTTTCCATCTCCGCCTCCGATGCCCCGATCGTGCGCAGCAGCGTGCGCAGCGCCACGGCGTAGTCGCGCGCCTCGTCCGCTGAACGCAGGTCGGGCTCGCTCACGATCTCCATCAACGGGATGCCCGCGCGGTTCAGGTCGACGAACGATTCCTTCGCCGTGTGCAACTTGTCGCCGGCGTGCACGAGCTTGCCGGTGTCCTCCTCGAGGTGAACTCGGCGGATCCGCACCTTGTGCCCGTCGAGCTCGAGCAGGCCGTCGTGGCTCATCGGCAGGTCGTACTGGCTGATCTGGTAGCCCTTGGGCAGGTCGGGATACATGTAGTTCTTGCGGTCGAACTTGGTATGGCGGGGGATCTCGCAGCGCAGCGCAAGCGCGGTCTTGAGGCAGGCCTCAACCGCCGCCTTGTTGATCACGGGAAGGGTGCCGGGCATCCCGGTGCAGATCTCGCAAACGTTGGAGTTGGGCGGATCACCAGGCCGCCCGATGGCACACCCGCAAAACATCTTCGACCGGGTGCGAGGCTGCACGTGCACCTCCATCCCAATCACCACTTCCCAACCACGTTTGCCCTTGCCGGACGCGGTTGCGAAGGGTTCGGAGGAGGGATCGGGACTGCCACGTCCGCTCACAGGGGCGCGACCTCCAACTTCACACCGCTCGCCACCTCGTACGCGCGCGCGACTCGCAGCGCCACGTCCTCCCGCCACTGCGGCGCCAGCACCTGCAGCCCAACCGGCAGGCCCTCCGACAACCCGCAAGGCACGCTGATCCCCGGCAGCCCCGCGAGGTTCCCACCCAGCGTGAGCACATCGCACAGGTACATGGCCAGCGGATCCTTGGTCTTCGACCCGATCGGGAACGCAACGGTCGGCGACGTCGCGCTGACGATGGCATCGCACTTCTCAAACGCGCTGTCAAAGTCGCGCTTGATCAGCGTCCTCACCTTCTGCGCCTTCAGGTAGTAGGCGTCGTAGTAGCCGCTCGACAACGCGTACGTTCCGAGCATCACCCGCCGCCGCACCTCCGTCCCAAGCCCCTTCCGTCGCGTCCACATGTAGGCGTCGGTGATGTTCGAGGCGTCCTGGTCGGACATCCCGTACCTGACACCATCGAATCGTGCGAGGTTCGATGAGCACTCGGCCGGCGCAATGATGTAGTACGCGGCGAGCCCGTAGTCGGTGTGCGGCAGCGTGACGTCCACAATCTCGGCCCCCGCGCGCCGCAGCACGTCGAGCGCCTTGTCGATCGCCATCTTGACACCCGGCTCGATGCCGACCACGTCGTAGTACTCGCGCGGCACTCCGAGCCTCAACCCGCTGACGCCGGCATCGAAATCACGACCCACGTCGTTGGGGCGATCGGATGACGTGGCGTCCAACGGATCGTGACCCGCCATCGCCTCGAGCAAGATCGCGCAGTCCTCGACCGACCGCGCGAAAGGACCGATCTGGTCCAGGCTCGACGCAAAAGCGATGAGGCCGTAACGGCTCACGCGCCCATAAGTCGGTTTCATCCCGACCACGCCGCATAGCGCGGCGGGTTGGCGGATCGAGCCGCCCGTGTCGGTGCCGAGCGAAACCACCGCCTCGCCCGCGGCCACCGCCGACGCACTGCCGCCCGAGCTTCCACCCGGCACCCGATCCAGTGCCCAGGGGTTGTGCGTTGGAAAGTAGCTCGAGTTCTCGGTCGAGCTGCCCATCGCGAACTCATCGCAGTTCGTCACGCCGACCATCACCGCGCCCGCATCGAAAAGCCGCTTCACGGCTGTGCCTGTGTAGGGCGGCTTGAACCCGCGCAGGATCTGCGACCCCGCCGTCGTCTCCACGCCCTCCACGCACAGCACGTCCTTGATCGCGAGCGGGATGCCCGCCAGCGGCCCTGCCTCACCAGCTTTAAGAGCGCGGTCGGCGGCAGCCGCCTGCTCGGAGGCCAATTGCGGCGTGGTGCGGAGGAATGCCTTCACATCGCCGTCCACGTTGTCGATCCTGGTCATGTGCTCGGACAACAGGTCCTTCGCCGACAGCTCGCGGGCGTGCAGCAAGCGCCGCAGCTCCGTGAGAGTCATGTGCGTTGTGTCCATCAGGCTTCCTCCTGGATCGAGGGCACGCGGAAGAAGCCGTCCTCGGGAGGCGCCGGCGCGTTCGCCATCATCTGGGCCTGCGTGAGGCCAGGGCGTGGCTCGTCTTCTCGCAGCTGGTTGGCGATCTCCACCACCTGCGCGGTGGGTGGAATGTCATCGGTGTTCACCTGCTGCAGGCGATCGATGTGGGCGAGGATGCCGCTCAGCTGTTCGGCATAGAACTCCTCATCGCCCGGCTCAAGGCCGAGACGAGCGAGCATCGCCACATGGCGCACCTGTTCGCGGGTTAGGGACATCGAAGTAGCTTAGGGTCTCGAGCTATCTCGACTCGCAACGAGGCCGACGAGTGCCGGGATGCCGCCGATCGCGCCGGCGCCGCTGAGCGTCAGCGCGACAGCCGCGACCCACGCCACCGGCCGGCCCCATGGCTCTCGACGGACCAGGCCCATTGCGGCGGCCGCCCCGGCGAGCCCTGAAACGGCCGAGATGCACATCGACGTCAGGAGGACCGCCAGCACGCGGCCTGTCGCTGAGGGCTCTGAGAGGAAGCCCGAGACGAACCATGCCCACCAGACCGTGACCACAGCGCCGACCAGCAGTGCCACCCAGATCCAGGTTGGCGTGGCGCGCTCTGGCGCCGCGCCCCCTGCTTTCCTTCGGGCCGCCTCCTCGGCAAGCGGGGAGGACGATCTATTTATTTCGGCACCAGGGCGAGGAACTGTTCTTCGTCGAGAACAGCGACTTTCAGCTTCTGCGCTCTCTCCAGCTTCGAGCCCGCGCCTGGGCCCGCCACCACGTAGTCCGTTTTTGCGCTCACGCTCGACCCCGCCTTGCCGCCCATGCGCCTCACGAGCGCTTCGGCGTCAGGGCGGCTCATCGTCTCCATGGTGCCTGTGAAGACGAACGTCTTGCCGGTGAACGGGCCCTCACCAACCGGCTCCGTTGCCTGCGGTTCCACGCCCGCGTTGCGCAGCTTTGTGAGGAGCTCGCCTCCATGGCCCTTGAAGTAATGCTCGATCTCCTTCGCCATACCCGGCCCCACACCTTCGGTACGGACGAGGTCCTCCTCAGTCGCCACTCGCAGCTTGTCGATCGACCCGAACTCCGCGGCCAGCAGGTCTGCCGTCGCCTCCCCCACCTGCGGGATGCCAAGTGCATAGAGCAGCCGGCCCAAAAGCGGCCGCTTGTTTTCGGCGATCCGCTCGATGAGGTTCGAGGCCGACTTGTCGGCAAACCCCTCGAGCTCCATCACCTGCTCCTTCGATAGCCGGAACAGGTCGCTCGGGTCCTCGACCCAACCCTTCTCTATGACCTGTGTCAACGTCGCGTAGCCGAGGCCCTCGACGTTCAACGCGCCGCGGCTGGCGAAATGACGCAGGCGCTCGAGACGCTGCGCGCCACAGAACGGGTTAATGCAGCGGTGCGCGATGTAGGGCTCCTCGCGCACCACCTCTCCCCCACACACCGGGCACTTGGCCGGCATGCGCCAGCCTGCCTTCGGCTCCATCACGCTGACGATCTCGGGGATCACGTCGCCCGCGCGGTGGATGACGACACGCGCCCCGACGTACACGCCCTTCTCATTGACCTGCGCTTCGTTGTGCATCGTGATATTGCGGATCGTCACGCCGCCAACGATCACCGGCTTCACATGCGCGACTGGCGTGAGCACCCCTGTGCGGCCGACGTAGCAGTCGATCTCCTCGACCACGGTCTCCGCCTGCTCCGGCGTGTACTTGAACGCAATCGCCCACCGCGGCGAGCGCGCGACAAAACCCAGCTCGAGCTGCTGGTCGAACTTGTCAACCTTGACGACGATGCCATCGATCTCATGCTCGAGCTCATGGCGCTTGCGCTGCCACTCGGCGTGGTACTCGATCACGTCGTCGATCGAGGCCAGGCGGCGCCGGTGCTTGTTGACCCGGAAGCCCATCTTCTCGAGCGTTCGCAGCACGTCCCACTGGGACTTGGCGGGGCCGGCCGGGTCGAGCATGTACATGAAGGTCTGGAGGTCGCGGCTGCCTGTCACCTTGGGATCGATCTGCCTCACGCTGCCCGCCGCCGTGTTCCGCGGGTTCACGAAGCGAGGCTTGCCCGCGGCCTCGATCTCGCGGTTCAGCTTCTCGAAGGCAGCGATTGGAAAGTAGACCTCACCCCTCACCTCGAACGTGTCGGGCAGGCCGGCGACGGCCGTAATCGTCAGCGGCACGCTGCGGATCGTCCGGATGTTGGCGGTCACGTCCTCGCCCACAGTGCCGTCCCCGCGCGTGGCTGCCCGCTTCAGCCTTCCTTTCTCATATGTGAGGCTGATGGCCAGCCCGTCGATCTTAAGCTCGGCGACGTAGGTGACCTTGTCCCCCACCACCGCGCGCACGCGCTTGTCGAACGCGCGGATCTCGTCCTCGTCGAAGGCGTTCTGCAGACTCAGCATCGGCGAGCGATGCCGCACCTTGGCGAACTGCTCCGAGGCCTCGCCGCCGACACGCTGTGTGGGCGAGTCAGCCGTGACCAGCTCGGGATGTTGTTCCTCCAGCCGGCGCAGCTCCAAGAACAGAGCGTCGTACTCGGCATCGGAGATCTCGGGCATGTCGAGCACGTAGTAGGCGTGCTCGTGCTTGCGGATCTGCTCACGCAGATCGCTGGATCTCGCCGCCGGATCGGCCTGCTTTTTGCGCTTGCTCACTTCGTCAGTGGCGCGATCATCCCGGAGAGGATCTTGAGGCCCACCTTGTCGAACTTGACCACCAGCTCCTCGTCGGTGCGAGTGAGCGTGCTCTTGACCACGACGCCGCTCCCGAAAGCCGGGTGCGACACGCGATCGCCGCTCGAGTAGCGCTGGACGGGCGGAGCGGCGGGCGCCGCCTGCACCTGGAGCTCCTGGTACCTCTCCTTATATCCCGGGCGCGGCGGAGCCGCCGGCGCGCTCCCCCGGGGCGCCGATAGCATCGATTGCGGGATCTCGGTGAGGAAGCGGCTCGGAAACGCCGGCTGCGAGCGCCCGTACAGGTGGCGCCGGAACGCGCAGCTGAGATACAACCGGTCCTTGGCACGGGTCATGCCCACATAGGCGAGGCGTCGCTCCTCGGCCATCTCGGTCTGGGCGCCGACCGCCGACGGGTTCTCCTCGCGCTCGTCGATCGCACGCTGGTGTGGCAGCAGGCCCTCCTCCATGCCGACCATGAAGACGACCGGGAACTCGAGGCCCTTGACCATGTGCAGCGTGATGAGGGTGATGCCCTCGCCGTTCTCGTCGTAGGCGTCGACGTCCGACACCAGCGCAACCTCCGCCAGGAAATCCTCGAGGCCCTGGTTCGGCTCGCGGTCGTCGAAGCTCTCTGCCAGACCGCGAAGCTCGTTGAGGTTCTCCATGCGTGCTTCGCCTTGCGGCGTGCCGTCGAGGTAATGCGCTCTGAGGCCCATCACCTCGATCACATGGTCGACGAGCTCGCTGGGGCGCATCACCCCCATGACGGAACGCAGTGATTCGAGCTGCGTCCGGAACTTCCGCAGGGGGTCGATCGCAGCGCGCGGCAGATTGGGCACACGCGCCGGGTCCGCCAGCGTCGCGAGCAGGTCAGCTTCAGTGTCCCGCGCATACGCGCCCAGCGCGTCGACTGTGACGTTGCCGATCTTTCGAGGCGGCACCGACACGATTCGCGCGAAGCTCAGCGCATCCCGCGGGTTGAAGCAGAACCGTAGGTAAGCGACCACATCCTTTACCTCGCGGCGCTCCCAGAACCGCACGCCCCCGACTAGCCGGTAAGGGATGCGGCGGCGCGCGAGCACATCCTCGAAGGACCGGGACTGCGCATTGGTGCGATAGAGCACCGCGTAATCGGAATAGCCACGCTTTTCCGTCTTGCGCAGCCGCTCGATCTCGTCGGCGACGAACTCGGCCTCCTCGACCTCGTTGTAGGCCTGCGTCGCACACACCTTCTCGCCCCCGGCGCGATCGGTCCAAAGCTTCTTCTCAGCCCGCTCAGGGTTGCTGCGGATGACACTGTACGCAGCGTCGAGGATGGCCTGGCTCGAGCGGTAGTTCTGCTCCAGGCGGACCACATGCGCGTCCGGATAGTCCTTGCGGAAGTCGAGGATGTTGCGCACGTCCGCGCCTCGGAACCGATAGATGGACTGGTCGTCGTCACCTACCACCACAACGTTTCGATGTTCTGCCGCCAGCTGATTGACCAGCACGTATTGCGCGCGGTTGGTGTCCTGGTACTCGTCCACCAGCACGTGGCGGAATCGGTCACGCCACTTGTCGAGCGCTTCGTCATCGGTGTTGAAGAGCTCGACCAGCTTCATGATCAGGTCGTCGAAGTCGAGGCCGCCAGAACGCTTGAGCAGCTCCTGGTACGACTCGTAGACGCGGCGGACTATCTCGTCGTGGTAGCTGCGGTTGGGATAATCGCTGGGTCCCTTCAGCTCGTTCTTCGCGGCCGAGATCGCGTTGCTGAGGGCGGCGACGGGGTAGCGTTTCTGGTCGAGCTTGAGTTCCTCGAGGACGCGTCTCAGGGCCGCGCGGGTGTCGTCCTCGTCGAAGATCACGAAGCTCGGGACGATGCCGATTCGCTGGGCGTCGCGGCGCAGGATCTTGACCGCGGTCGAGTGGAACGTGCCCACCCACACATTGCCCGCCCCTTCGCCCACCAGGTTCTGGACGCGACTGCGCATCTCTTTCGCGGCTTTGTTGGTGAAGGTCACCGCCAGGAGCCGGTCGGGCCAGACCTGGTGGGTGGCGATGAGGTAGGCGATCCGTGCGGTCAGGACGCGGGTCTTGCCGCTCCCGGCGCCGGCGAAGATCAGGAGGGGGCCGTCCTCGTGCATGACGGCTTCCCGCTGAGGGGGGTTGAGGCCCTCCAGCAGGGCGTCGGCGTTGGGCGCGGGGGAATCGCCGGAGGACATTCGAGATCGAGTTTACCGGTGCCTGGTAGGCGACCCCAGTTGGGGTGGGTGGCAATTGGGGCGTCCCCTCCGGCGGCTTCGCCGCCACCTCCCCGGCGAGCGGGGAGGACGAACGGGGGTCGGTCCTAGCCACCTCGCCGGCGAGCGGGGGAGGACGAACGGGGGTCGATCCTAGCCACCTCTCCGGCGAGCGGCGAGGACGAACGGGGGTCGGCCAAAGCCACCTCCCCGGCGAGCGGGGAGGACCAACGGGGGTCGGTCCTAGCCACCTCCCCCCGGCGAGCGGGGAGGACGAACGGGGGTCGGTCCTAGTCACCTCTTCGGCGAGCGGCGAGGACGAACGGGGTTAGTTCCTAGCCACCTTCCCGGCGAGCGGGGGGGCCAACGGGGTCGGTCCTAGCCACCCTCCCCGGCCAGCGGGGAGGGCAACGGGGGTCGGTCCTGGCCACCTCCCCGGCGAGCGGGGAGGACCAGCGGGCTCGGCCCTTGTCACCTTCCCGGCGAGCGGGGAGAACAACGTTCCGGCTAATTCGCAGGACCTCGCAGGAACGCTCCAAATCCGTCGTTACACTCCCCGTGGCCATGCTTCATGAGGCAGATCTCGGCATGCGCGATCGCATCTTCTACGAGCTCGCCCGAGACCTCAGCTCGTCTCTCGAGGTGGACGTAGTGCTCCGGAGGGTGATGGATCGCGTGATCTCCCTGATGAAGGCCTCCCGCGGCTTCATCGTCCTCGTCGACGCCACGGGCACGATGTCGGTTCAGCAGTCGGGCGGGGATGCCGACCCGGAGAAGTCCAAAGAGTTCCTGGGCTCCCGCACCGTCATCGAGCACGTGGTCAGAACCGGCAACGCTGTGATCTCCACTGATGCATCGCTGGACGATAGGTTCAAAAGCCAGCAGTCGGTGATCCTCCAGAACCTGAGGTCGATCATCGCGGTGCCGCTGGTGACCAAGGGCAGCGTTATCGGCGCCGTTTACGTCGACAACCCCTTCCGCGCCGCCATGTTCGCGGAAAAGGACAAGGACTTTCTCCAGGCGATCGCCGACCTCGCGGCCATCGCCATCGACAACGCCAGGCAGTACGAGCGCTCGGAATTCCTGCGCCAGCTGTTCGAGCTGTACGTCAACAAGCAGGTCACCGACTACGTCCTCGCCCGCTCCGATCGCGAGACCAAGTTCCTGCCGGGAGAGCGGAGGCAGGTGACGATGCTGAACTCCGACATCGCCGGCTTCTCAGCCCTGTCGCAGTCGATGGAGGCCGAGGAGCTCGTGCGGTTCCTGAATGACTATTTCGAACGGATGATCGACGCGGTCCTGGCACACGGCGGAAACATCGACAAATTCCAGGGCGACGGCATGCTGGTCGTCTTCGGAGCGCCGAACCCGATGATCGACCACGCCCAGCGCGCCTTCTCCGCAGCGCGGGCCATGATCGAGGAGATCGAGGTCCTCAATCACGAGCTGCCGGCGGCGGGCAAGCCGAAGATCTCCGTCGGGATCGGCCTCGACACCGGTGAGGTCGTGGCCGGCCACGTCGGGTCGGAGAAGCGCCTCGAGTTCACCCTCATCGGGGTGCCGGTGAACAACAGCTCATACCTGTCCAAGGTGCGGCCCGCCAAGGTGCTCATGTCCGAGACGACGCGAAACTCGCTGCCGGCCGGCGTCGAGGTGATGGATTACAAGCCGCTGATGCTCAAGGGCACGACCCGCAAGCAGCCGATCTACCAGCTCTCGTCTACCGCCGGGCATTAGTTACCGGCCCTCGGCGGCCGGGTCAGAAGAGTTAGCCCGTGCAGCTCCAGCGACCTGGGCCGTACGTCTTGTACAGCCACGCTGCTGCCTGCGCGTTGGCGACCGGGTCGAAGCGTGACTTGCTCGCCCACGGAGTGCCCGACCACGTGCCCGCCATGAACTGGAAGAGGCCGGTGGCGCCGCTATCCGTGTTCACGGAGTTCGGGTGGTAGCGGGACTCGCAGTAGGCGACGTTGATCGCCCACTGGACCGCGCGCGGCCCTAGCGGGCTGAAAGCGTCGTTGATGATCTTGGCGATGTAGGGCGGCGGCGGCGGGTGGTTGGAGAGCGCAGCGTACTGGGCAGCCTGAGCCTTGGCCGCCGCCAGGGCGCTCTGCTGCGCCTGGTACTTGGCCATGCCCTGCTGGAGCTCCTTCGTCCACGCCTTGACCTGGGCCTCGGCGGCGTCCAGGGCGCGCTGTTCGCGTGCCTGGCTGACCACCGACTGGCGGTCGTATGCGTTGAGCTGGGTGACCGCCACGGCGGAGGCGGGTGCCGCGGGCGTGTCGACGCGCGGCAGGATGACAGCCGTCAGAACCACGGTCCACACGATGACCGCGCGAAATAGTGGAAACAACCCCTTGCGTACCCCTACCTTGAAGTCGCCCTACCCCTGGGGCGCTGTCCAGGCCTGAGCTCGAAGCGGGGACGCAGTGCGGGACCGCTCAGGAACCGAAGGTCGAAACCTTATCAGACGGGCGGCCACTTTGTGTAGCCGTTCGTAAGGCTTAACGGAGGGCACGGCAATGACTTGCACGACGGTCGCTCCAACCCCCCGCCACCTCCCCGGCCAGCGGGGAGAACAAAATCTACGTGCATATGAAAGTTGTCTTGCCCGAACGCCTCCGGTCCGTGGTCTCGCGCCTGCCATCCGATCCTGAGATCGCCTGGTACTCCGATACCGACACCTGCATCGCCGCCATGCCGGGGGCCGAGGTCGTGTGGGTGCACTTCGGGCTGACCGACATCGATCAAGTCTTCAAGGAGGGCACTGACCTCAAATGGGTGACGTCCGCCGCCACCGGCGTGGACGGTTGGCCGCTGGACATTCTTCGCGACCGGCACGTGATCCTGACCAACGGCGCCGGTATCGGTGCGATCCCCATCTCCGAGTACGTCGTCATGGGATTGCTGGCGGGATTGAAAGGCCTGCCCGAGATGGTGCGGGCGCAGGACCGGCGCGAGTGGCTGAGTGAGCCGCCGTCCATGGAGGAGCTGAACGGCAAGCGTGCGCTCATCTACGGCTATGGCGGCATCGGCCGAGCGATCGCCGCGCGCCTGCGGCCGTTCGGCGTCTCGGTCACCGGCGTGAGGCGCAACCCCGGCGGTGAGGCACATGTGATCGCGGCCGACGATTGGGAGTCACGCCTGTCCGAGACCGACCTTCTGATCTTGTCCGTCCCGCTGACCGGCGCCACGAAAGCGCTGGTGGGCAAGACGCAGCTCGAGGCGCTGCCAACAGGGGCGTGGATCGCCAACATCGCGCGAGGCGGGTTGATCGACCAGAACGCGCTGATCGCCGCCCTCAAATCAGGCCACCTTGGTGGCGCGTACCTTGACGTGCACGACCCCGAGCCATTGCCGAGCGATTCGGAGCTGTGGTCGCTGGCCAATGTCATCATCACGCCGCACGCGTCGTGGGCGACCGATCACCTGATGGAGCGGGCGGCGGAAATCTTCGTCGACAACTTCAACCGATACCTGCGTGGCGAGCCATTGAAGAACGTCGTCGACATCGACGCGGGGTACTGAGCTCGACGTTCCACTCCCCGGCGAGCGGGGAGGGCATGTCCGGCTTAGTTAATGGGAACGCCACTCCGGACTCGGTAAGCCACCACCGGCGTGGCGAAGCCTTTTAGGTCGAGCTCCAGGCGCTCCGGTTCCAGGGCCCGCTCCTTCAACCACTCGCTTACCCTTCGCAGCGCTTCCTCGGTCATCGTCACCTCGCCCGCCATGGACTGCGCCTGCAGGCGCGCGGCCAGGTTGGTCACCTCGCCCAGCACGCTCACGTTGGCGGCGTCCGCCAGCCTGCCCACGACCGCAGGCCCCACAGCGATCCCGGCGCCCACCGGCAATCCCGCCAGCGACGCCTTGTCGATGATCGCGATCGCCGCTTTGAGCGCTTCCAGGGTGTGATCGACCCTCTCGCCGGAGATGTTGAACGTGGCCATGATCGCGTCGCCGGCGAACTTGTCGATCGATCCGTGATGCCTCGCCACCTCCTGCGACGCCCATCGCTGCAGCGACCCAATGCGCTCGAGCATGTCCGCGGGCGCGATCCGACCGCTCATTTCGGTGAAGCCGCGAACGTCGGCGAACAGCACCGACACCATCCGCTCGCCAGTGCTCACTCGGTCGGAGACAGCCGGAGCTGTATGCACCTCTTGAGGATCAGCAACGTCCAGGCCGAGTTTCTGAGCCGTGTCCCGCGCAAGCTTCGCTGCCAGCAACGCACCTGCCCCCTCAGACTCCGCGATGACCGCCTCCAGCCGCTTCTGGGCGACACGAGTCTCGCCGGCCGTCGCCTCAGCCTCAGCCAGCGAGCGCCCCACGTGCCAAGCGTCGAGGAGAAACCCGTCCTCTCTGAACGATTGCTCCGCCCGTGCCAGCAGCCGCGCGGCGTCTTCGAAGCGTCCCTCGTAAAGCGCCAGCCGCCCATGCGCCGCAACCGAGCGCGGGCTGGCGTCCAATGTGTACTCAGGCACGGCCTCAAGGAATGAACGCAGCCACGTTGGATCGGACGCGGCCCCCTCCGAGACCGCGTCCGCGGGAGAGCCGAGATTGGCCTGCGAGGAAGGCACCGATTGCGCATCCAGCAGCGCCTGCTTGGCGTCTCCGGCAGCCAGGTGGGTCCGTACCCGAGCAGCGCTGTCGTACACAGCGTCTTGGCCATCGACCCGCGTCGATATCGACGGGAGCTCGGCCTCCGCCTCGGCGGGCTTGAGGTTCTCCGCCAACGCCTGGGCGAGCAGCACCGAGCTGCGCCACCCCATCTTCTCGTGGCCCAGGTCGCGGGAAACTTGCAGTGCTTTGCGGCTCAGGTTGATAGCGTCGCTCACGCTCCCGTTGTGAAGGGTGACCAGGGCCAGGATGTAACGTGGCCACGCAAATCCAGCTATCGCTGACGAGTCAATACGGTCGGCCCACAGGCGGGCCCTCCGTCCTTGACCGAGGTGAACCGCCATCCACGTGGCGTTGTAAACAGCGTTGCTGGCCTGGAATTCGTGACCGCCTTCCCTGGCTGCCGCATAGCTGTCCTCGAGGTGCCTGAAGCCCTCCTCGATCAGGCCGCTTCCGATCTTGGCGAGGGCGAGGAAGTTCCATGACCAGGCCAACGCCATGCCTGAACCTGCGGCAGTGGCGACCTCGGCGGCGCGCTGAGCGTCGCCAATCCCCCCGTCACCGGTCCGATCGAAAACATCGAGGCCTGAAAGACGGATGTAGGCAACGGCCAAAGACTCGCTGGGGCCGGCTGTGACGAGCACGTCCCGGGCTCGTTCGTACTGCTCGCGCGCAAGGTCCGATCGCTGCAGCTCCCAGTACTGGCGCCCCAGAAGGACTCGCCAGCTGGCCGCTTCAAGCGGCAGGGCCGCCGACTCGAGATCGGCGACGCCCGCCTCGAGCAGGGTTTTTGCCATCCCCGGCTCCGTGTTGTTCCAGTAGGCTTCGCCGGCCTTGCACAGCAGCCGGCCGCGGGCCGCCGGATCCTTCACATGTGGTGCGGCACGCTCGAGCACTGCAGCCGCGTCCCGGTAGGCGCGTCCGTTGGTCGCATCCTCGGCGGCAGCCACGCACATCCCCACTGCTTCGTCGAACTTGCCGGCCAGGAGCAGGTGATGCGCGAGGTCGATGGCCGCCCGGTCGGAACGCGAGAACAGCACCTCGGCGACGCGAGCGTGCAGCTGCTGGCGTCGCGGCACCACCATGTCTTCGTAGACAGCCTCGCGCGTCAAAGCGTGGCGAAACTGGTAGCGCCCGTAGTTCGCGCGATCCTCTTCGAGCAGCTGATACGTGACGCCGGTTTCGATGGCTGAGAGCACCGCGGTCGGATCGACGCCGGTGACTTCAGCGAGCGTGCCGAGGTCGAAAGACCTCCCGACGACAGCCGCCGCCGATAGCACAGCAATCTCATCACGGGTCAGGCGCTCGAGGCGGTGAAGAATTGTGTCCCGAACCGTGCGCGGGATGCGAAGCTCGTTGACCGCCTTGCGATCCCAGCCCTGTGCCGTGTGAAAGATGTCGCCGCGATCCAACGCGTCGCGCAGCATCTCCTCGATCACGAAGGGATTGCCCTCGCTGCGCTCGTAGAGAAAGTCACGAAACTCGTCGCTGATGTTCGCCTCTTCGAAAATCGCGCAGACGATATCGGCCACGCCTTTCGGCATCAGCGCCTTCAGCTCCACCATCTGAACCTGGCCCGAACGGCGCCAAGCTTCGATCGTCGGAAGCAGGGCATGCTTCCGATGCATTTCGTCGGTGCGGTAGGTCGCGAGGATCAAGACGTTGGTCGAGCGCAGCCTTCGGGTCGCGTAGTCGAGCAGCTCTCGCGTTGCCGGGTCGGCCCAATGCAGGTCTTCCAGGACGACAAGTAGCGCGCTCGACCGCGCGGCATCCCGGAGCACCAGCAGGATCGATTCGAAAAGGCGCAGCTTGGCTTGCTGCGCATCGCCTCCGGCGGGCTGGGGACGCCCCATCTGCGGAAACAGCTGAGCGAGGTCGTCGCCTGCCGCCCCAAGCCGCGCGCGCAGCGCCTGGACATCTTCGCGCGCGAGATAGTTGCCGATCGCCTCGAGAAAGGGCAGGTACGGCAGAGACAGCTCAGCCTCGCTGCAGACTCCGGACACGACGACACACCCCCGACGGCGAGCCCGAGTGACGAGGTCGGCGATCAGCCTGGTCTTGCCCATGCCCGCCTCGCCACCGACGATCACGACGCCGCCGTCGCCACGGAGGGTGGCGAGCATGGCGTCCTCCAGCAGAGACATCTCGGCTTCACGTCCGACCAGGACTTCGCATAGGACTCGGGCGAGGGCCATCTCTAGAACAGGTTAGTCAGCTGCTTACGGAACCATTTGCGGCCTGGCTCCTCGCGATAGGCTGGCATTAGCGCCTTGACCTTCTCGTACGCCACGGCGGTGAGCGTGTCGGCGTCGTAGCCATCCGTCTGAATCGGTTTCCCGATCACGACCCGAATGCGCTTTCGGAACCAGAGGTCCTTGGTGCCCGACAGAGCCGCGGGGACCACCGGTACTTTCGCCTTGATCGCGAAATGGGCGAAGCCCTTCTTGAAAGGCATCAACTCACCCTCGGTGGGACCGTAGTTCCCTTCGGGAAAGATCGCCACGGCGCCACCGACCTCGAGAGCCCTGTCGACGTGACGGAAAAGAGTTGGGTCGCCGTGACGCCCCTGTACGACGGGCACAAAGCCACCTGTTGAGCGGACGAGGAACCACTGAATCCTTCGGGTAACCAGGATCGTCGGGTTGGCCAGGAAGTGAAGCCTCGGTTCGACGGGCAGCAGCATGAGGAGCGCGAACTCGTCCAGCCAGTTGAGGTGGTTGGCGATCACGACGTAGTTACCGGTCCGCGGCACGTTCTCCAGGCCCTGCACGTCGAAACGGAAGAAAAGATGTAGCAGCGGGACGGCGACGAGCCTGACGAGGCGGTAGGGGATGTTCGCCTTGCGGCTGACCGGAAGCAGGTCGGCAGGTGGCATTGCCGCCTGGGCCATTTCTCTTTAAGTCCGCGGTTGGGAGGTCGGACGCATCCGGGCCGAAAGTTAGCTCATCTCGGTGCTGCGTGAGAGGCCATCTGTGCTCCTGCTTCCGACTGGGGTGGGTTCGAGCGTTAACGGTGAGGCGCGCATGCAATTCCGCCAGGAGGTCCAACTCGATGCCTGATCCGACCACCCACGCCCGGGGCCCGGCCTCCACGATCGTCGTCGCCCTCGCGGTCGCCGCTCTGACCACCGCCGGCGCAGGCACCGGCGTCGCCACATTGCTGACTGGCAGTCCAAGTCCCTCTGTCTGGCTCCAGGCGTACGAGCACTCCAGGGAATGCCATCAGGCGGGCGCGGCAAACGACCCCAGGTGCTCGGCTGCGGCGGCTGAAGCGATCGTCAAGCTGCGCATCGCGGCCGAGCTCGAGAGCAAGGCGAAGAGCCTGATTGCCGCTCGGCCCAGTCCTCCCCCGGTCCTGCCCGTGGCTCGTCCTAAGCCTGCGACCCAGCCTGTTGCTCCGGCCTTCCGGGCTCCCCTACCTCCATCGGATGACGGCGTCGATGGGTGAGGAGTCGCCGCGGGCGGCGAGCCAGAACGCGCGCAAGCAACGCAATGACCGGCTGGTTCGGCGCCTGACCAC